>CACJYQ010000039.1 GCA_902597725.1 uncultured Pelagibacteraceae bacterium | reverse complement strand
AACTCATTTTTATCAATTTGATTTAATCTCGGATTTAAAGCTTTTAGATAATTAATTTCTTGCTCAATATCATGATTTGTAATGATTTCATTATCAATTTTCATTACTATTCCAAGTTGAATTTTTGAAAAACTAATGTTTATTAGAGATAGAAATAATATGATTAGGATAATTATTCTAGATAAAATCATTTTAAGTTAGGGGTATTAAAACCACCAAAAGGTAAAATTGTAATCTTAAACAATAAATTTTCGGATGGTTTTAAATCCTGATCGCTATAATATTCTTTATTATATTCAATTCCTGCTTTAAGACAGTCGTTTTCATATTGATAAATAAGATTATAAAACTCAGTAAAACTTTTTTCTTTATTTTCACTTGTTTCAAAGACTAAACTATTTTTATCGTTAAAATTATATCGAGTTTCATTTTTTAAATAAGAATTTTTTAAGCTAGTATTATTTTCATTGAGATATTCAAATTTGGTTGTAAGATTTTTAAGGTAGTATTCAAACCCAAAGAGTTCATAATTTTTGTCTATTAAGTTGTTCTTAATAGAAAAATCATAATTGAATTTTAAATTATCATTATATTTGTACTCAAATATTCCTACAAAATCAGATACTTTTTTACCCAAATTACCATTAACTGGTAAGTCTTTGTTTTCTTCAATTCTTAAATTATTTGCCAAACCAAACTTTATTTTTTGGTCAAGGGATGACTTATCAATCTTTATATATTCATAACCGTACGTTGCTGATATTCCTCCCTCGCTAGCTTCCTCTATCCCGAGTCTGTCAAAATCATAAATATTGTTATAACTAATTTTTCTATCTATTGATCTTATATCTTTTGTATAAGGTATACTTAACCTTAATGAAAACTTTGGAGTCAGTATATTATTGAATTTTTCAGATTCTTTATTTAATGGTAATGTATAATTTGTTTGAATACTTGGGATTATAGAGCTTGTATCTTTATTTTTAAAATCAATTGAATTTTTAGCGTCCGTATTAATATTTTTAAATATTACCTTTTTTTCATTAATCAACCCGTTATCAAAATATTTAAGGTTAGACTGAAACTCTAAATTATTTATTAAAACTTTTTCTGTTATATTTGTGTTATAATTTTTATAATATCCTTGCGAATTAAAAGAATAATTATCATTTATAACTTTTGAAAAACTAAAATTAGGTACATACTCATACTTGTCACTATCATTTTTTGTTAAATCTTCGTATACATCAAGATTTGTATTAATTGTTAAATCTTTTTTATACATATTTAAACTTAAAGAATTTGACAGGTTAGATTGGTTATTAATAATAGGACTTTCTACCTTATTTGCTTTTAAATATGTTTCATCTGAAACTTGTTCTAATTTTAAATTTAATTCTACATCATCGAAAATGTTATTTTCAAAATCTTTATCGAAGTTATAAAATAAATGACCTTTCGAGTTATTTCCACTAGAGATAAATTGACTAAGATCAGCAATATGACTCGAGTTTTTATTCTTTTCCCTAAATTCCGACTGGATTAAAAATTTATCATTTCCAAAAAATCTAGGTGTAAGAGTTATATCCCTGTTTTCAGCTATAGCAAAAAAGTAAGGTAGATTTAAAGATAAACCAGTTGCACTATTATCCTGAAACCTTGGAATTAGAAATCCACTTTGTCTTTTTACGGTTGGATCAGGATGAAAAAATTTTGGAAAATAAAATATTTTTTTGTCATAAATTTTTAAACTTGCATTTTTATAGTAAATTGTTTTTTTTTGTTTATCATGTCTAATTTCATCAGCTCTCATTTCCCATGGTGGGCACTTTTCCCTTTTTTTACAAAAAGTAAAAGTTCCTTTTTTAACTATCGTATTTTTTTCATTACTAACTAAGCTTCTACCTTTTAATCTTGGTTCATTTTCTGATCCCTCTGTTAGTTTAAAATTTATACTAATATCTTTTGCAACTAACTCTTTTTTAATCAAATCAAGATATGACAGATCAACT
>CACJYQ010000038.1 GCA_902597725.1 uncultured Pelagibacteraceae bacterium | reverse complement strand
AATTTTCAGCAAAACATTTTTTTGCATATCCTTGAACCAACTTATAGGATTTTTCTCTTGTAATGCCAGTTTTTGTAAGTTCTAACATCACTTCTTGTGAAAAAATAAGCCCTTTAGTAAGATTAAGATTTTCTAGCATTTTTTTAGGATAAACAACCATATTATCTAAAACACCTGCTAATCTCACAAGGGCAAAGTCTAGAGTAATATTTGCATCAGGACCAATATTTCTCTCTACACTTGAATGTGAAATATCTCTTTCATGCCATAACGCAATGTTTTCCAATGCTGGAACAACAGAACTTCTTACCATTCTTGCAAGTCCCGTTAAGTTTTCACTTAAAATTGGATTTTTTTTGTGAGGCATTGCAGATGAACCTTTTTGACTTTTAGAAAAGTATTCTTGCAATTCATAAACTTCTGATCTTTGTAAATGTCTTATTTCTATAGCAACTCTCTCTATACTTCCTGCAATGATGCCTAGAACTGAAAAATAAAATGCGTGTCGATCTCTTGGAATTATTTGAGTAGAGATTGGTTCAACTTTTAATCCAAGTTTTTTTGCAACATGTTTCTCAACATTAGGGTTTACATTTGCAAATGTTCCAACAGCTCCAGAAATTGCACAGGTTGATATTTGATCTATAGCGTAAACTAATCTCTCTCTATTTCTTTTAAACTCTTCATAAAAGGAAGCTAATTTTAATCCAAATGTTATTGGCTCAGCGTGAATTCCATGACTACGACCTATGCAAGGAGTAAATTTATATTTTCTAGCTTGTTTTTTTAATACTTTTAAAATTTGATCTATGTCTTTTAAGATAATTTTTCCTGATTGAACTAATTGAATATTAAAACTTGTATCTACTACATCAGATGAAGTCATGCCAAGATGAAGGTATCTAGCTTTAATTCCTGCTTTTTCAGTTACAGAAGTTAAAAAAGCAATTACATCATGTTTAACTTTACTTTCAATTTGATGAATTCTTTTTACATTTATTCTAGCTTTTTTCCTAACTATTGACGAGACACCTTTTGGAATTTGACCAAGTTTTTCCATTGCTTGAGCTGCAGCAATTTCAACATCCAACCATATTTTGTATTTATTTTCCTCAGACCAAATATCTGTTAATTCTTTTCGAGAGTATCTTTTAATCATTAATTATAAGTATGGGGGCTTTGAATAACCTTTAGCAGATTCTGTAAATATTTCATAACCATTTTCAGTAATTCCAACAGTATGCTCAAATTGTGCAGATAAAGATTTGTCTTTTGTAACTGCAGTCCACCCATCATTAAGCATTTTTACATTAAATTTACCAGCATTAATCATTGGTTCTATTGTAAATGTCATTCCAGGTTTTAATTCCATACCTGTATTCTTTGTTCCATAATGTAAAATGTTTGGTGGTTCATGAAATGATGTACCTATCCCATGACCACAAAAATCCTTAACTACAGAAAATCCTTTTTCTTCAATATAAGATTGTATTTCATGTCCTATATCTCCAAGCTTAATACCAGGTTTTAAGATGTTAATTGCTTTCATCATAGACTGATAAGTGGCATCAATTAGATTATTTAATTTTACTGAGGTTTTTCCAATACAAAACATTCTACTTGTATCTCCATAATGTTCATTAATGATTGCAGTTACATCTACATTAAGGGCGTCTCCTTCAACCAAAATTCTATCCTTTGAGGGCACACCATGACACACAACATGATTAAGAGATGTACATAAAGATTTAGTAAAACCACGATAGTAAAGTGGGGCAGAGTGGCCACCATTATCTCTTATAAACTCATAACCGAGCTTATCAATGTAAGCTGTAGAAATACCTTCCTTAATATTTTCTGTTAACATGTCTAAAGTTTGTGCAGCTAACTTTCCTGCTATTCTCATCTTTTCAAATTTTTCAGTGTAATTACTCATCAATAATTTTTATTTTTTTATCTATATAAATTTTTTTAGAACTAATATTACATCTATAAGCCAAAAAGTTTACCCCAGCTTTT
>CACJYQ010000037.1 GCA_902597725.1 uncultured Pelagibacteraceae bacterium | reverse complement strand
TTTTAAAAATGAGATAAATGTTGTTTACTCTGGGGTTGTACCTAATCTTTTTGCTGAGGAGAAGGGTGTTGTTGCTGAGGGATATTTAAAAGATAAAAATTTTTTTTTAGCTACAAAAATTTTGGCTAAACATGACGAAAATTATATGCCGCCAGAAGTTAAGGCTGCATTAGAGGAGAAATAAATTTGGCAAGTTTAATAGGTTCTTATTCATTAATTTTTGGACTTCTTTTTTCAGTTTTTATTATTTTTTTTTCAGTCAGAAATTTAAGAGATGCTGAAATCTTAGATAAAAAGATAATATCTTTTACATTTATTCAATTTTTTTTTGTAGTCATAAGTTTTTTTGGATTAATTATCTCTTTTATTAACTCAGATTTTAGCAATGAAACTGTTTTTAATCACTCTCATACGACCAAACCATTATTTTATAAAATCTCAGGAACTTGGGGTAATCATGAGGGTAGTTTATTGTTATGGTTGCTTGTATTAACTTTGTTTATTTCAATTTTTTTAATTAAATCTAATCAACAGCCAAAAAAGTACAGAATTTTTACATTATTATTTCAACAAATAATAATTGTAGGTTTTTTTGTTTTTTTAATTAAAACTTCAAGTCCATTTAATTATATTTTTCCAACACCAAATGAGGGTTTAGGTTTGAACCCAATTTTACAAGATCCTGCTTTAGCAATACATCCTCCAGTTTTATATTTAGGATATGTAGGTTCATCAATAATTTTCTCATCAGCACTTGCTGCCATGGTTACGTCGTATGTATCAAAAGAATGGGCGAAGCATATTAAACGATGGGTTTTAGCATCTTGGGTTTTTCTTACATTAGGAATTTTACTTGGATCTATTTGGGCTTATTATGAATTAGGTTGGGGAGGTTTTTGGTTTTGGGATCCAGTTGAAAATGTATCTTTAATGCCATGGTTTGCACTAACAACTTTACTTCACTGTATATTAGTTTTGGAGAAGAAGAAAATATTAACTTCATGGGCCATGATACTGTCAATTGCAACTTTTGCTTTGAGTATGAGTGGTACTTTTTTAGTAAGATCTGGAATTTTAAATTCAGTTCATACATTTGCTAATGATCCAGAGAGAGGTTTATTTATTTTGATTTTTCTTTTTACACTTATTTTTTTATCTATTTTTATTTTCATTTTTTTTCACTCAGAAAAAGAAAAATTAGAAAATAATTTTTTTTGGCTTAGCAAAGAGACATCTATTTTAGTTAATAATTGGTTTATGATGTACTTTTTATCAGTAGTTTTAATAGGAACAATTTATCCAATATTTTTAGAAGTTTTAACTGCAAATAAAATATCTGTTGGACCACCTTTTTATAACAAACTCATATTGCCTTTCTTAATTCCATTTTTAATAGCTATGGCAATTGGACCAAATCTTAATTGGGTTAAATCAGATTTTAAAGATAAGTTTTATATGACCATATTTTTAGTAATATCTTTTTTGTTATCAGCATTAATAATTAAACAATTTGATATAAATTTCCTGATTAACACAATTTTGGTCAGTTCTGCTTTCTTTTTATTTTTTTCTACTTCTAGAGAATTTTTTGTCAAAAGATTTAGAAATTTATCTCAGAACATTGCTCATTTTGGTTTTAGCTTATTAATTCTAAGTATTTTATTTAATAATATTTTTTCTAACGAGGTAATTACCAATTTAAAAATTGGTGAAACTTTTGAGACTGAAAAATTTACAATAAATTTTGAAAACGTTGAGCAAGAAGATGAAAAAAACTTCAAAGCAATTATAGGAAAATTTAATGTACAAAATTTAGATGGCTCATCAGATATCCTCAATCCTGAGCTAAGAATATATAATCAACCAAATATAATTACGAGTGAGGCTGATATTAAAACTAACTTACTCACAGATAAATTTATGACAATGAATTATGTTCAGAACCAGGAATACTTCAATATTAGATATCAAGTTAAACCTTTCATGATTTGGATATGGGTTTCAGTAATATTAATAAGTTTTGGTGGTTTTTTAAGTTTTTTTAAAAAAAAATATGAAGTCTAAATTTATTCCACTAATTTTAATTTTTATCTTTTCAATTACTTTTGTAATTTTTTTCAAGGGATTAAAAAATTCGAATATTTATACTCCAAACACCAACCTAAAAAAAGAGGTTCCATCATTTGAGTTAAAAT
>CACJYQ010000036.1 GCA_902597725.1 uncultured Pelagibacteraceae bacterium | reverse complement strand
GTTCGAATCCTGCCACTCCGACCACCAATTATGAAAAAAGCAAAAATATACAAACCAAATAAAACAGCGATGCAGTCTGGATTAGGTAAGACTGATAAATGGATTTTAGAATTTGAGGTGAATGATCCAACAAAAAACCCACTTATGGGATGGGAAAGCTCCTCAGATACTTATTCGGAGCTTAAGTTGGAATTCTCAACTAAAGAATTGGCAATAAATTATGCAAAAAAAAAGAAAATTGACTTTGAATTAATAGAACAAAAAAAAAGAAAAGTTGTTAAAAAATCTTATGCGGATAACTTTTTAAATTAAAAAAAGATGTTTAAATTTTTTACAGATAAAAGATGGCATTTATGGAGTATAGGGGGAACAATTTTAATTCTTGCAGCTACTTGGTATCAAGTTCAATTAGATGTGAGAATTAACGAATGGTTTGGTGAGTTTTATGATACTTTACAAAAAGCTTTGTCTGAACCAGGTGCTGTTACTGAAAAAGAGTTTATTGCTTATCTTTTTACTTTCGCAAAAATTGCAGCCATTTATATATTAGTTGTAATATTTAGCGATTATTTTACAAGTCATTGGACATTTAGATGGAGAACAGCTATGGCTGATTTCTATCATGATAAATGGGATTTTGCGTCCTCTATTGAAGGAGCCTCACAAAGAGTGCAAGAAGATACACTAAAGTTTGCAAGAATTATGGAAGGTTTAGGAGCTGAACTTCTAAGAAGTGTTATGACACTTATTGCATTTACACCAATTTTATGGGGCTTATCAAAAAGTATTACGGTTCTTCCATGGATTGGTGAGGTTAATCATGCTCTAGTTTGGGTAGCAATTATTTCAGCTTTAGGTGGTACATTTATTTTGGCTGCTGTGGGAATTAAACTACCAGGCATAGAATATGATATTCAAAAAGAAGAGGCTGCTTATCGAAAAGAATTAGTGCTTGGAGAAGATTTTAAAGAAAATGCTCAACCAGCCAGAATCGATAACTTATACGGAGGAGTAAGAAAAATACATTATAAAATGTATTTTCATTATTTGTATTTTAATGCAGTTAAATGGAGTTATTTGCAGGGAATGGTTATTGTTCCATATTTAGCTTTAGCACCAACAATAGTTACAGGGGCAATTACATTAGGATTTGTTCAACAAATTATCAGAGCATTTGGTAGAGTCGAAACCTCATTACAGTATTTGGTGAGAAGTTGGCCAATAATAGTGGAATTAATTTCTGTCTGGAAAAGATTAAATGAATTTGAAAACAAACTCAAATTTAATACTGAAAAAATCTCAAGAGAAAAAGTTTAGTGTCTTTAAAAAAAGAATTAGTGGATGAAATTATAAAAGTTACCTCTATGGCAGCGATATCATGTCATAAATTTATTGGTAAAAATGATAAGGTTAATGCAGATAAAGCGGCTACAGACACCATGAGGAATGAAATAAATAAATTGAAATTCAACGGTAAAGTTGTAATTGGAGAAGGTGAGCTAGATGAAGCTCCAATGTTATTTATAGGTGAAAAATTAGGTTTAGGTGGAGATTTAGAGATTGATATTGCTGTTGACCCCGTTGAAGGTACAAATTTTGTAGCTAAAAATTTACCAGGAGCACTTTCAGTTATATCTGTTGCTGAAAAAGGAAATCTTTTTAATGCACCTGAAACTTATATGGACAAACTTGCAGTTTCTAATAAAGTTCCTTTTGATGCAACAGATTTAGATTTTCCAATTGAAAAAAATATTAAGAATACAGCTGACTCTTTAAACAAAGATATTACAGATATAACAGTATGTTTATTGAATAGGTCTAGACATAAAGAAATTATAGACAAACTAAATAAAATGAAAGTAAATATGAAATTGATTTCTGACGGTGATGTATCAGGTGCATTAATGGTAACTAATGATAAATATAATGTAGATATATTTTTGGGCATAGGTGGTGGACCAGAAGGTGTTTTGGCAGCATCAGCTATTGATGCTTATGGATGCAAATTCCAGGGAAGATTCATATTTGATAATGAAAAAGATATTTTTCGTGCAAAAAAAATGGGTATCAAAGATTTAAAAAAAAAATATGATTTAAGTGAAATCATTAAAGGTGACTCTATATTTTCCGCTACCGGTATTACCTCTGGTGATTTAGTTAAAGGTATTAATGTTCAAAATGATAAATATATAACCGAAACATTAGTTACTCATAAAAGCTCAAAAATGTGTAAAATTTTTACAAGGGAAGACACTATAAAAACTTGATAAATATAATATTTTACAATAAAAGATCCAAATTTGGTCCCTTCGTCTATCGGTTAGGACACGTGGTTTTCATCCTCGAAAGAGGGGTTCGATTCCCCTAGGGACCGCCATAAATGTCTTATTTTGTCTATTTAATTGTTTCAAAGCTTAAAAAGAACAAAAAGTTTTCATATGTTGGATACACGAGTAACTTAAAAAAAAGAATTAGTTTACAT
>CACJYQ010000035.1 GCA_902597725.1 uncultured Pelagibacteraceae bacterium | reverse complement strand
CAAAGTATTTTTTTTTGATAAATCTTTTGAAATTAATTGAGCTTCACCATTTGGCAGTGCAGTAAATACAATATCAACATTATTTAAGTATTTTTTGTTGTATTTTGTAATTTTAGGTAACTTTTTTGACTTTAAAGAATTATCATATGATGAGATTTTTTTTCCAACAGATGAATTACCACATAGATATTTAATATTAATATTTTTGTGTTTAATTAATAATTTAATTAATTGAACACCAATATATCCAGTTGATCCAGCAATTAGTACATTAAGCTTAGGCATTTTATATTATAACAGTTAAAAGTTAAAAAAGAATTATCTTTTAGAAAATTGAAAGCTTCTTCTAGCTTTCTTACGTCCAGGTTTTTTTCTTTCAACTGATCTGGAGTCTCTAGTGGTTAATTTTTCGGTTTTAAGCGTAGATTTCAATTTTTCATCAAATAAAACTAAAGCTTTAGAAATGCCATGAACCATTGCTCCTGCTTGTCCTGTTGGACCTCCACCTTTTACACTACACTTTACATCAAATTCTGTTGGTTGATTTATAAGTTCAAAGGGTCGTACTATTTGCATTTTATGATTATCACTTGAAAAATAATCACTAAAAAGTTTACCATTTACATAAATTTTACCCGAACCTTTTTTTAACCAAACTTTAGCTATAGAAGTTTTCCTTCTTCCAGTTGCATACTTACTATCTTTGAAGTCCAGTTTTATTTTTGGGGCTTTAGTTGGTGTTTGAGTATTTTCCATTTTAATTTCTTATAATATTTTTTGAGTTTAATTTATCCAACTGTATAACTTGAGGATTTTGAGCTGAATGAGGATGATCATTTCCTACATATATTTTTAACTTAGTAAGTTGTTTTTTTCCCAATACTCCTCCAGGGAGCATTCTTTTAACCGCAAGCTTTAACGCTTCACCAGGTTTTTTTTCTGACAGTTTTTCTGGTGTAGTTTCTTTTATTCCACCTGGATGACCTGTGTGCCGATAATATTTTTTATTTTGAAATTTATTCCCAGTAAATTTGATTTGTTCGATATTTTTAACTACTACAAAATCTCCGTCGTCCATATGTGGTGTAAAAGTTGTTTTATTTTTACCTCTAATGATTTTTGATATAACAGTGGCTAGTCTGCCTACTACAGCATTTTTAGCATCTATTTCATACCAATTAGACGATAATTGATCTTTTTTAAGGAATTTTGTCATTGTGCCAGGATTAATACTATTAATAAGATCAAAGTCAAATTGATATTTATATTGTTTTAAGCCTTTTTTTTGTTATATTGACTTTGCCGATTTGTTCCTATTGCGGGCTTACAGCTAAAAAGGAAATCTTCAACAAACTCGGTAGGCATTTGAACTATATTGTGCGCCTTGCATAAAGCTAAAGCACTAAAAAAGGAGTAAAATGAGTAAAAAAAGAAATAATCCTGAAACCATTGCCATACATGGTGGTGATTATAGAAGTGATCCAGCAACCAATGCTGTTGCTGTTCCAATATATAGAACAACATCATATCAATTTCAAAGCACTGAGCATGCTGCAAATTTATTTGCATTAAAGGAATTTGGTAATATCTACACTAGGATCATGAATCCAACTAATGATGTTTTAGAAAAAAGAATAGCAGCATTAGAAGGTGGATTATCTTGTGTAACAGTTTCATCTGGACAAACAGCATCAAGTTTTGCAGTTCTAAATGTTGCTCAATCTGGTGATAATATTGTAAGTTCTACAGATCTTTACGGCGGAACAGTTTCATTATTTACACATACATTGAGTAAACTTGGAATTGAAATTAGATATGCCGATCCAAGAGATCCTAAAAACTTTGAAAAGGTGATAGATGATAAGACCAGAGCTTTTTATGGTGAAACATTACCTAATCCATATCTAAGAGTATTCCCTATCAAGGAAGTTTCCGATATTGGAAGAAAATATAATATTCCACTGATAATGGATAATACTGCTGCCCCAGTAATATGTAAACCAATAGAACATGGAGCGGCTGTTGTAATACATTCATTAACAAAATATATTGGTGGACATGGAACTGCTGTTGCAGGAAGTATAGTTGATAGTGGTAACTTTGACTGGACCGCAGATCCTAAGAGACAACCTTTATTTAATGAGCCTGATGCAAGTTATGGAGGTGTAGTTTGGGGTAAAGCTGTACCAGAATTAACAGGAGCTAATGTACCTTTTGCAGTCAGAGCTAGAGTTTGTTTGCTCAGAGATTTAGGTTCAGCGTTAGCACCCGATAATGCTTTCGCAATAATTCAAGGTCTTGAAACAGTAGCTCTAAGAATGAAAAGACATTGTGAAAATGCTGAAAAAGTTGTTAATTTCTTAAAGAAACACAAAGAGGTTACTAAAGTTATATATTCAACAGAGCATGAAAAGACAATTGCTGACAGAGCTAAACAATATCTAAAAGGTGGAAATGGACCAATGATTGGTATTGAGCTCAAAGGTGGCATT
>CACJYQ010000034.1 GCA_902597725.1 uncultured Pelagibacteraceae bacterium | reverse complement strand
ATAACTAAAGTAGACGCAGGCTCAGGTTCTATTGAAAATACATTAGAGGTGCCTTTAGTGCCTGCAACGTATAGAGGTTTAAAGTTTCACACTGCCGCCCAAGAATTAAATTTAATAAGTGATGAATTTTTTAAATTAAGAAATCATAACCCTCAATTTAAAAATAAGATTAAAGAACTTAAAGAGGAAATTAAATCTTATAGAAAAAATTTAAGTGATAATGAAGAAGTGGCTTCAACATACGCAAAAAATATTGTTAAAATTGCTAGAAGAATAGAATTTGCAAGTATCTACCCTCCAAATGCATTAGATAAGATGCAAGCGGCAATTGTTAAATTTGATGATGCTCAAAAAAAAGAACAAGGTGGATTAAGATTAATTGATATTTTCTTATTCCCTGCAGGAACTATCGTTGCTAGTGGTCCAAGTTGTTCAGAACAGGGATCAGGTAGATGGTTACCTAAACCATCCGATACTTTCAAAAAATTTATATTAATGTCAAAACCCAGTGTGGGTTATAAAGATATTCCTCTATTGTGGATACAAATGGTTGATGTAAGCAAAATGATTGGCTTTATTTTGCCAGACTGGATTGCAGATATTTTACCTGGTGAATATCCTGTTCATAGTAAAGATGGTATCGTAAAACAAAACTTCAAAGGTGGAGTTTTAAAAATTGTAACTGGTGATTTTAATTTATTTAAAGTACCTGTCCCTTATGGACATATTTGGGATTCTTTTTTAAGAGTTTTTCTTGGTTTAGTTTTTGGAATATTAATTGGTGTACCACTTGGTCTATTTATGGGATTAAATAGATTTGCAAAAGGTTTTTTTGATCCTTTGATTGAGCTTTATAGACCTGTTCCTCCTCTTGCATGGGCTCCTCTTATAATTTCAGTTTTAGGAATTGATAATACCGGAAAAGTATTTTTACTATTTATGGTTTCTTTATCTATAATGATAATTTCAGCTCGAGCGGGAGCGTCTGGAACACAACTTTCAAAAATTCACGCAGCTCACTCATTAGGAGCATCAAAAAGACAAATATTAAGACATGTTATTTTTCCTAACTCACTACCAGAGATACTAACTGGTATAAGAGTTGCTGTGGGTATGTGTTGGGGAACTTTAGTAGCTGCAGAATTTTTAGCTGGTACTACTGGTATTGGTTTTGTTGAAAATGTAGCTAAGAAATATTTTCAATATGAAGTAATTTGGATAACAATTTTTATCATGGGAATGCTTGGGTTATTATTCGATATTACCTTAAGAAAAATAATTGATAAAACTATTCCATGGCGGGGAAAAGGTTAATCACTCTTAGGTCCATATTTAAGACCACTAATATAATCAGAAAGCTTAATTTTTCCAAAATGTCTATAAACTTTGTTTGAAAGATTCATTTTCGTTAAGGCTGATGCATATCTTTCACCAGGTCTTTTGTGTAAGTATTTAATTTTAGATTTGAACATTTTTGCAACTTCAATTATTGAATGACTTTGTTTACTTGAAATACTATAATGTCTAGAGAGATTTTTCTTCCAGGCTAAATAGCAAATCTCAATCGTGTCATTTATATGAGTAAATCTTCTAGTTTGCGTTCCTGGCCTAACTACAGGTAAAGGTTTTTTATTTTTATAAGCTTCCTCAAAAATACCAATAACCGTTGACATTTTTCCACTAGTTATTTGTTTTGGTCCATAAACATTATAAAAATAAATAACTTCAAACTTAAAATTAAACCACTTTTTTAAGTTCTCTAGTAATTCTAAGTTTTTTGCTTTTGTAAATGCATATGGTGAAAGATTTTTGTCCTTTCCTTTATTTCCTAAAGAGGCAGATGTAGCAGAATAAATTAATTTGATATTATTTTTTAAACAAAAATTGAAAATAGAATTAGTTCCGACAGTATTAGAGTCAATACATTCATTCATACTTATAAAACTTTGGTAAATTCTTGCGAATTCACCAAAATGAAAAACGGCTTGTATATTCTTTGGATATTTAATTAATCTAAAAATATCTTTTGTATTTGCTTTTAAATATTTTATCCTTTTATTTTTTAAATGGTTTTTTTTATAACCGGATGAATAATTATCAATACTTATAATTTTATATTTTGTTTTTTTTAATAAATAATCAATCATATTTGAACCAACAAAACCCGCTCCTCCAGTTACAATGATGGTTTTTTTTTTAATCATGAATTTCTTATAGTTTTATATAATGTTTTATCAAGTAATAATGATTCTGAAAGCTTTCCGAGATTAAAATCTAACAAATTTATTTTATGATCCATTCAATATATTTCTGTCGATTATCTTGAATAAATTTTGGTAAAACATCTAATTCAATTCTTTCAAGCTTTACTGTTTTAAATTTTTTCTGAGATTCTTTTTTGGCTAGATGATCATAATCAATAGTCCAATTTTCTATATTTTGCCTTACTCTTTCAATCGGAAGATTAAGTGCTTCATATTCTGAATGATTTTCATCATTTAAATATTTTTTATGAAGATCCTCATGAGTCTTTAAATTTGAGAAATGCCATCCACCATTTTGAACAACTTGTAAACTTTGATGTTTAATATCTGAAAACAGAGCATCAATTCTATAAAATGCGTATTTTTTATTTTTTGAAT
>CACJYQ010000033.1 GCA_902597725.1 uncultured Pelagibacteraceae bacterium | reverse complement strand
TTTTTCCATATTGGCCTCTACCATTAACTTGTAAATCAGCTGAGATCATACCAAAATCATAATTATAATTTTTGATTATTCTTATCGCGGTATTATTGGTACTTTTTACTTTATTAAATCTAAATATTTTGAATTTCATTAAATTATATTGATTTTTGACACTACATCAATCAATTCACTAGGAAAAATAAAGTACATTAAAATTAGTATTGTAGAAACTGTTAAAGATAACTTTAACCAAAGGTTATGATCTTTGTCGTAACTATCTTTTTCCTCATCAAAATACATTATCTTAATAATTCGCAAGTAAT
The DNA here is from genome assembly GCA_902597725.1 of uncultured Pelagibacteraceae bacterium. Lineage (GTDB taxonomy): Bacteria > Pseudomonadota > Alphaproteobacteria > Pelagibacterales > Pelagibacteraceae > Pelagibacter. The sequence continues at coordinate 2,574 of CACJYQ010000033.1, read as the reverse complement.
AAAACGCTGCTACTACTGTTGATAATAATCCGACAATAGCTAAAAAATACATTGACTGCTCAATAACAGATTTAAAAATATAAAATTTTGCAAAAAAGCCTGCAAGTGGTGGGATTCCAGCTAAAGAGAATAAAATAATTAATAATGAAATAGAAAGCAATGGATGATTTTTTGATAATCCAGACAAATCTTCTATTTGTTCGTAATAAATATTATTTCTTCTCATCATTAATAAGCATGAAAAGAAACCTAAGTTCATAATAATATAAATAGTCATATAAATAACTGAGCTTTGTATCCCATCATTTGACCCAGTTGCCAAACCTGCTAGAGCATATCCAATATGACTAATAGAGCTATAAGCTATTAGTCTCTTAAGATTTTTTTGCCCGATAGCTGCTATCGCGCCAAAAAGCATAGATGCGATCGATAAAAATACTAAAATCATTTGCCACTGATCAATAAGATTTAAAAAAGGAACATATAGGAATCTGATAAACACAGTTAACGCTGCTATTTTTGGAACCATAGTAAAAAATAATGTTACAGATGTTGGTGAACCTTCATAAACATCTGGAGCCCACATATGAAATGGAACAGCAGAAATTTTAAACGCTAAACCCACCAAAATAAAAACTATTCCAAAAGTAATAGCATATTCATTTGCATTAAATTGAGTTGAAATAACATTAAAATTTGTTGAGCCAGTAAAACCATAAATTAAAGAACAACCGTACAATAATAAACCTGAGGATAATGCACTTAAAACAAAATATTTTAATCCTGCTTCAGATGATTTTAATTGATCTCTATTAAATGTTGCCAAAACATATAAGGCTAATGACTGAAGTTCTAAACCCATATAGAAAACAATTAGATCATTAGAGCTAATCATAATCATCATTCCCAATACAGAACTTAAAATTAAAATTGGATATTCAATTTTGAAAATTTTAAAAGTTCTCAGATAATTTGATGAAATTAGCAAAACTACAAAAGCAGCCAATAAAGTTATAATCTTCATGAATGATGACAAATAATCTATGATAATACTTTCATTAAATAGAGTTGTCGGATTTATACTTAAAGTTTCATTAAATGTAATGACTGCTGTAATTAATAAAACTAATAATGAAATATTATGGATTATTTTTGAACTATCTTTTTTAAAGACTCCTAATATAAGCAAAAACATTATTGATAATGAGATAAAAATTTCCGGAAATATTAATTCAATATTATTCATTGTTTACTTGCCACGCTAAAGTTATACGTATCAATTAAATCACTTATTGAAACTTCAATAGTGTTAATTAATGGTTCTGGATAAAAACCAAAATATAAAGTTGGTATAGCTAAACAGGTGAGCGTGAAAGCCTCTGATTTATTTAAATCAATCATTTTTTTTAACTCAGAGTTTATTAGTTTTCCAAAAATAACTCTTTTGTACAACCAGAGCATATATGCTGCTCCAATGATAACTCCTAAACTAGCTAATACTGCTACTAAAAAATTATCTTTAAAAGCAGCCATTAAAATTAAAAATTCGCCAACAAACCCACTTGTTCCTGGTAATCCTAAAGCAGCTAAAGTAAATACCATAAATAAAATAGCATATTTTGGTATGATGGTAACAATACCTCCATAGGTTGCGATCAATCTAGAGTGCATTCGATCATAAACGACACCAACACATAAAAATAAAGCTGCTGATACTAGACCGTGACTGATCATTTGAATTATACTCCCTTCAATACCTTGTTGTTGATTTGTAAATATTCCTAAAGTAACAAACCCCATATGGGCCACAGAAGAATATGCTATTAACTTTTTCATGTCCTCTTGCATTAAAGCTATTAACGACGTGAAAATAATTGCAATAACACTTAATGTATAAATTAAAGGAGTAAAAACTTCTGAAGCAGAAGGAAATAATCCCAAAGAAAATCTTATAAATCCATAGCCAGCCATTTTAAGTAAAATAGCAGCTAACAAAACCGATCCTGCTGTTGGAGCTTCAACATGTGCATCTGGAAGCCATGTGTGAACTGGCCACATTGGAGTTTTTACAGCAAATGAACTAAAAAAAGCTAACCACAATAAATTTTGATATTTCGTATTTATACCTAGTTCGTAAAGTTGAACGACATCTGTAGTGCCTGTGATCCAATAAATTGAGATTATCGCAACCAGCATTAGTACTGAGCCTAAAAGAGTGAATAAAAAAAACTTAAAAGCGGAATAAACTCTTCTAGCCCCACCCCAAATTCCAATAATTAAAAACATTGGGATTAAACCTGCCTCAAAAAATAAATAAAAAACTACTAGATCTAGAGAGCAAAAAACTCCAATCATGAAAGTTTCCATAACTAGAATTGCTATTAAAAATTCATTTAATCTTTTTGTAACTGAATTATTTACTGAGATTATACATAGAGGTGTAATAAATGTTGTAAGAATTATAAAAAGTATTGATATTCCATCAATTCCAACTTTGTAATTAATTAAACCTTCAATCCAAACTCTATCTTCAACAAATTGAAATGCAGATGTTGTTGGATCAAATAAAAACCA
>CACJYQ010000032.1 GCA_902597725.1 uncultured Pelagibacteraceae bacterium | reverse complement strand
CATCTCTTTATTTTGTTTTAATTGTTTTAACGATTGATCTAACTCATCAGGTAGTTTTGGCAGATTTGGATATTTTGCAAAATCTTCATACATATTACAGTCAAGAGGTTTTCCAGGATCTATTTTATTTTTAATACCATTAATTCCAGCTGCGAGAACACTTGCTTGCAGCAAATAAGGGTTAGCCGATCCATCCATTAATCTTAATTCAAATCTTCCTGGATCAGGAATTCTAATCATATGAGTTCTATTATTACCAGTGTAAGAGATACTACTTGGTGACCATGACGCACCTGACTTTGTTGGTGGTGCATTAATCCTTCTATAACTATTTATTGTAGGATTAAAAAAAGCAGATAAAGATGAGGCATGTTTTATTACCCCTCCTAAAAAATTATAAGCCATTCTACTAAGACCTAAGTTATTAGAATTGTCCAAAAATTTATTTTTCTTTCCATCCCAAACCGAAATGTGGGCATGACAACCATTTCCAGTTAAATTCTCAAATGGTTTAGGCATAAACGTAGCTCTTAAACCGTGTTTTTCAGCTATTGTTTTTACCATGTATTTAAAAAACGTATGTCTGTCTGCTGTCTTTAAACAATCTGAGTAATCCCAATTCATTTCAAATTGACCATTAGCGTCCTCGTGATCATTTTGATAAGGACCCCATCCCATTTCAATCATACAGTCACAAATTTCTTTAATTAAATCATACCTTCTCATTAAAGCTGATTGATCATAGCAAGGTTTTGATTGAGTATCTCTTGGATCAGCGATGGACTCTCCATCAGGTGATATTAAAAAATACTCACACTCCACGCCAGATTTCATAGTCAATCCTTGTTTTGAGAGTTTTTTAATTTGTTTCTTTAACATTATTCTTGGAGAGGCATCTACAGGTTTTCCGTTCATCCAAAGATCTGATGCAAGCCAACCAACTTCTTTGTTCCAAGGTAATTGAATTAAACTATCTGGATCTGGAATTCCAAACATGTCTGAATCTGCAGGTGTCATATCTAACCAAGCAGCAAATCCTGCAAATCCTGCACCAGTTTCCTGCATATCCTTTATTGCATGTGCTGGTACTAGTTTTGATCTAAGTACTCCAAATAAATCAACAAAGCTTATCAAAAAATATTTAATTTTTTTTTCTTTAGCAATTTTGAATAAATTTTTTGGCATAACTTAAGTTAACACAATTATTTTAAAAAAGATAAAATTGTTTCTTTATAAAAAATTAAATTTACAACAATAATTATAACTACTGCTATTATTGCACCATACTTTGCTTTAGGAAAAGCAACACCCCTCATTTTACTTGGTCGAAGTTCTTCGTTATCTTTATTTTCTTTTGACATGTGATAAAAAAGGGCGCCACTTAACCAGTAGCGCCCAAATTTTTAAATTTAATTACCAATCAGTAATATTGCTTTTATGGTCGTTTGGACCATGTCTTTTTCTTGCTAATCTTTCAAGTTCATCACTTTCAGATTTAGCAGTTAAAACATGCCAACCAATCCATATAATTATAGCAAGTATCACTAATAGTCCTTCACTAGATCCAGCACCAGGATAAATAGCACCAGCAACTTCTTCTGCTGGTTTATTTAGGTGATCAATCCAATTTGTAACTGTCGCCATATTATTCCTCCTTTACCTGGTTGCTGACGCAACTGCTTTTTCATCTGATTTAGCAGTTTCCATCATTTCATAGTCTAGTCCAGCTATTTCAGCTTCACGCGGAATTCTTAATTTACCCATTCCGTGTAATACTTTTGCAATGATATAGCCTGGTATTAATCCTAGAACAAAGAACATAATTATTGCTCCTAGGAACATACCTAGAGGATTTATTGATGCATAAGTAGTTCCATCCCACATAGCTCCAACACTGTAACCAGATGATGGATAACCATTTAAAACAAAACCACAAATTACAAGACCTATAAATCCTGCATATCCGTGTACTGCAACAGCACCAACTGCATCATCAATTTTGAACTTACGTTCAACGAAATAATGTAGTTTGTAAGAAATTACAACACCGATCATACCTATGATCATTGATTGAATTGGATGATATAAATCATTTCCAGCTGAAGCACATATAATACCCGCTAGTCCACTTGAGTAAGTCCAGAATGGATCACCTTTTGCAATCCAGTATCCAGCTAATAATCCTCCTGATAGTGACATCAAGAAGTTAAAAGTAATACCACTAAGTGTAGTTGGTGTTACATAAATGTTCGTAGCTGTCCAATAAGATATACCTTCCATGCCGTACTCTGGGCCAAGATCAAATATTGGAATGTTACATGCCGCATAGAATCCCCAGAAACCAGTATAAATTAGAAATAATCCAATTGTTACCAGCCAAGGATTTCTAGGTCCAATATTTCTTGGTTCACCACTTGATGAAAATTTTCCAATTCTTGGACCTAAAACCATTAGTACACCTAAAGCAAATCCACCCGCAATCGCGTGAATTACTCCTGATGCGTATGCATCATGGTATCCTAAAATTTTTAGCATCCAACCATCAAAGTGCCATCCCCATGCAGCATCTATTGTCCAGAATACTGAACCAATTGCTATTGCTAAAATACCAAAAGCAAAAGTAGTTATTCTTTCAATTATTGCTCCAGAGACGATTGAGGCAGCAGTCCAAGAAAATAATAAAAAGGCAGCCCAGAAAACACCATTAATGTGATCTCCAAGATTAACCGCCATTATATCACTTGTTGGCACTTGCCACATAGCACTAAACAATGTTTCATCAGTGATTAATGCCGTACTTTCATTCATTATTGATGGCGCTATTCCCGGTCCTGTTGGGAAAGCCCAGTAAATCCACCAACCAAATAAAAACCACGTTACTGTCACTAAAGGTATCAGCATCGTGTTTTTCATAAGAGTATGTTGATGGTGTTTGTATCGAGAAGCT
>CACJYQ010000031.1 GCA_902597725.1 uncultured Pelagibacteraceae bacterium | reverse complement strand
GTGATCTAGAGCCATCTAGCTGTCTACCTCCATGATTTGAGATCATAATAGCAGTACAACCAATATCAACGGCCTTTTTTGCATCCTCAACTGACATAACTCCTTTTAAAGCAAACGGTCCATTCCATTTTTTTGCACAATATTCAGCATCTTTCCACCCCATCAATGGATCATACTGCTCATTAATGTATTCAATAACTGATTTTGCAATGTTCGTTCCTTTGTCTGTTTTTTTTTTAACATTTGAGAGTTCAAATTTTTTTCCAGTTAAATAATTAAAAACCCAACCTGGTCTCATCGCAAAACTCATTAAACTTTTTAATGTAAGTTTCGGAGGTGTTGTAAATCCTGTTCTATGATCTTTTTCTCTGTTTCCTGCTACCAAAGTATCTACGGTCAGACACATAGCATCAAATCCTGATCTTCTTGACCTATCAATCAAATCATCTGTAATTGATTTATCTTTATGAACATAAAGTTGAAATAATTTTGGACCACCAGAAATATTGGATATCTCTTCAATAGAGTTATTACTCATAGAAGACATACTGTAAAAAGTTCCAAATTTTTCTGCTGCTCTTGCCGAGGCTTTGTCACCATCAACATGATAAAGTCTCTGCATTGCGGCTGGAGAAAGAAAAATTGGCATGTCTATTTTCCTTCCAAATAAGGTTGTTGTTAAATCAGGTTTTCCAACATTTGCTAACACATTCGGAACTAAATCACATTCATTAAATGATTCTGTGTTTCTTCTTAAAGTAGCTTCATCATCTGAGCCACCATCTATGTAATGAAAAATTGGTGATGGTAATTTTTTTTTTGCTAAATTTCTAAAATCTTTAAAATTATAGCAATTTTTTAAACTCACTATCTTCTGAATCTTAAATTATTTCGACTTAAATCACTTATTTTTGTACAGCCCATAAGTTTCATATCACGTTCTAGTTCAGTTCTATACTTTTCTAATGCTCTCTCAACTCCAGCTTGGCCAGCAGCTGCTAAAGCATAAAGATAAAGTCTACCACCTGAACATGCTTTTGCACCTAATGATAATGCTTTTAACATATGGGTTCCTCTGTGAATTCCACCCTCACAAATTACATCAAGCTTATCGCCAACTGCATCAACAATTTCTGCAAGTTGATCAAAAGGGGCTCTAGATCCATCAAGCTGTCTTCCGCCATGATTTGATACCATTATACCTGTACATCCTATGTCTACTGCTCTTTTTGCATCTTCTACACTCATAACTCCTTTAAGAGCGAAATGACCTCCCCATTTAGAGCAAAGATTTTCAGCGTCTTTCCAATTCATAGATTGATCCAACATAGTTGAAAAATAATTTCCAATTGATGAGTTAACATCGGTACCTTCTTTTACAAAATCTTGTAAATGAGGTAATTCAAATTTGCCTTTTGTTAAATAATTAATTCCCCACATCGGTTTAGTAGCAAAACTAAATAAACTTGCTAGAGTTAATTTTGGAGGAGACGTAAAACCAGTTCTCAAATCTCTTTCACGGTTTCCGCCAGTTATTGTATCAACAGTTAATGCCATTACATCAAATTTTGCAGCTTTAGCTCTTTCCAAACAAGAGTCGTTTAAACCTCTGTCTTTATGAAAATAAAATTGAAACATCTTCGGTGTATCAACCATTGAAGAAATTTCCTCAACGCTAACTGTAGCTAAAGCAGAAACACCAAACATTGTATTGAATTTTTTTGCTGCTTTTCCAACCGCTCTTTCTCCATCATAATGAAAAAGTCTTTGTAAGGCAGTTGGTGATAAGTAAAAAGGTAAATCTAATTTTTTTCCAAATATCGTGGTGGATAAATCAACTTCTTCAACTCCTCGCAAAACATTTGGAACTAAATCTACGTCGTCAAATGCACTAGTATTTCTAGCATATGTAATTTCATCATCTGCTGCTCCATCAATATAATGGAAGATTGGTGATGGTAGCTTTTTTTTAGCTAATTTTCTAAAGTCACTAAAATTATGGCAATCTTTTAAATTCATAATCTTCCTTAAAACTTTTTGAGGAAATTAAACATATAACTATTTGCCCCAGGATTTTTATCCCCTAAACTAGCATTAGACACATGATTATATGATACTGCAAAATTTGTTGTATCAGAGGCTTTGTAAGATAATTGTACCTCTGATTTAAATTCAAGAACATGACCCAAATCCTTCCCATCTCCCTCGTGGTAAAGTCCTGGAGCAAAACTTGGAGTGAAATAAAAGGAACCCATATCTACATTCCATTCAACACCAGTATAAATATATGCTGCTGAATTTGCTGTTACAAAACCTCCTGTAATCGGAGAAACATTTCCTAAAAATGTTCTTTTATTTAAATTTTCATCTTGATGTTGAAATCCTAACAAGGTTGCTTTTTGTTTATGATCACTAAAATCAAAATTTCCAATAAATAAATTTAATTGATGATTGCTGTTATCAACTGTTGTGTCCCCAAAAAGCTTTGAAGGCAAAATTAAAATAAAAAGGGCCAGAAAAATTTTTTTGATATTCATAAAAATAAAAAGCAGTTTATTTTTTTATATAAAATTTTTTAAATATTATTGCACCACCTGCTAAGAATATCAAGATAGGCAATAGCCATAAAAAATAGGTGTTTCTGTTGAAAACTGGATCATACAATATCCACTCTCCATATTTCGTTTTTAAAAAACTATATATTTCTTCCTCATTTAGACCTTCTTGTATTTTATTTTTAATAACTAACTTTAGACTTATCGCGAATTCTGAATCTGAGTCATATACAGACTGGCCCTGACAAATTAAGCATCTCAAATTTTTTGCTATCTTATTTTCAGTTTTAATTTCATCTGCGTTTAAAAAATTGAAATTTAAAATTATAGCTACAATCAAAAATATATGAATAAATTTCATCTAATTATTTTTTGAATTTCTAATAAATCCTCATTGTTTATTGGTCCAATAAATCTTTTTATAATTTTATTTT
>CACJYQ010000030.1 GCA_902597725.1 uncultured Pelagibacteraceae bacterium | reverse complement strand
AACTCCTGTTGATGTTCTAATAGTACTTCTGTCATCTAAAGAACTATCATAATCGACTCCCCAAACATTAGCGGCATCAAGAAAAACTCCTACATCAAGATTATCAAGTCCTTCAACAATATTTGGTAAAGTAGCAGATAAATTTAATGCGGTTACATGATTACCGCCAACAAAATCTTTATTATCAACAGGCCCAACTTTGCTTTTTTCAAATCCTCTTAATTTAGATGATGGAACATTTAACCTTTTTGAAATTCTTACATCATCAGATAAGCCTGTTATAGTTTTTGCATAAAAACTAATTTTTCCAACTGTATCTGATCGTGTAGATAATTTTTTGAATGCAGCTATTTCAAATGCATTTGCGAATTCTGAGTTATCTGAAATAATTGGCAACTCCTGAGTGAAAAAAGTTTGATAACCACTTTCTGTTCTAAATCTTTTATCTCTAAGATCCTGATTGATTGAATAGTTAAAATATAGATCAGTATATGAACCTTCTTGTTTTTTAAGAGTATTTGATGCTTTACTTGATGTTTCTAAATCTTCAATTAGGAAGTCTAATTCAGGACTTAAAAATATATTTTGAAATTGCTCAAATTTCGTTCCCAAAGAAAAACCTAATTCAGAAGTTTTATATCCTGAATCAGTAAGTAAATCTGTAGTTGAGCTTTTTATAGAAGTAAATAAAGTATTTTCGGTGTTATTAAAATTCGGTTTTGCATAAATAAATCTACCTTTAACTGACTCAGGTGTTAATTCAAGATTTGCATCTAAATTGATACCCTTTCCTAAAAAATTCTTTTCTTTAATACCTCCACCAATTATTCCCCCACTTGTTCCAAAACCAGCTGCAAGTGAAATTTCACCTGATGGTCTCTCCTCAATATTAATATCAATAATTCTTAGAGATTTATCAGATCCATTTTGAATATCAGGTTCTACTTTTTTAAAAATCCCTAAACTTTTTAGATTATTAATTGATGAGCTTATTGATATTAAACATCTTCATTCTGCTACAGCTATAATGAATGTTAAAAAAGATTCTTTTTATGTGGATGGACATTTTCCAGGAAATCCTGTTTTACCAGGTGTTTTAATTGTTGAAGCTTTCGGCCAAGCAGCTGCAGCTCTTACAGCGCACGGTATAGATAAAAAAGAGTATGATAATAAACTTGTTTTTTTAATGAGTGTTGAAAAAGCAAGATTTAGGAATCCAGTAATTCCTGATTGTAGATTAGAATTAAAAATTGAGGCAATACGATCACATGGAAGAGTCTGGAAATATAAGGGTGAGGCGTTTGTAGAGGGCAAAAAAATGTCGGACGCGCAATGGTCAGCGACTATTGTAGATAGGAAATAATTAGCAATAAATCTTGATAAGCTTTTAAAATAAGTTTTGATATTAAACTTATTAATGATCAACCCTTTTTTCAAAAATACTGGACCTCATAGCATAAATTTTCTGCTCAGGACAATTGATTTAAAAAATGAGAATTTATATGATGATAAAATCACAGATATTAAAGATCTTAATTCATCTCAAAAAAATGAAATAACTTTTCTTCACTCAAAAAAATACACCGATTTAGCAAAAAAAACTAAAGCCTCTTTCTGCCTAACTTCTGAAAATTTTAAATCATTTTTACCAGAAAATTGTAAGGCTATTATAACTGATAAAGTTTTATTGCATACTGCTCAAATAACAAAAATTTTTTATCCAGACTCTATTACCGATGATTATGATAGCACTGTTAAAGATGTAAATGAAACCGAATTTAAAAGTAAATTAAAATTTGGAAAAAATGTTCTTATTGGTGAAAATGTAAAAATTGGTTCAAATTGTTTAATAGGCCATAATTCAATTATAGAAAAGAATGTTAATATAGGTGATAATTGTTCTATAGGATCAAATGTAATTATTAGAAATTCATTAATCAAAAATAATGTTCACATTTTAGATGGGTGTGTAATTGGAAAAAAAGGATTTGGTTTTTTTCCAAATAAAGATACTAATTTTAGATATCCTCAAATAGGTATTGTAATAATTGAGGACAATGTTGAGATAGGTTGTGGATCAACAATAGATAGAGGTTCTCTTTCAAATACAATTATAGGAAAAAATACGTACTTAGATAATCAAATACATATAGCTCATAATGTTAAAATTGGTGAGAATTGTATTATTGCTGGACAAGTAGGTTTTGCTGGAAGTTCAACTTTAGGTAATAATGTTATGATTGGAGGTCAAGCAGGTATTTCAGGTCACCTTAAAATTGGAAATAATGTCCAAATTGGTGGTGGTAGTGGAGTTATAAAAAATATACCTGATAATTCTAAAGTAATGGGTTATCCAGCAAAGGATTTAAAAAATTTTATTAGAGAAAATAAATGATAGATAAAACAGCCACAATAAATAAAAATGCAAAAGTTCATCCGAGTGTAAAGATTGGACCATACACTATCATAGGTCCAAATGTTGAAATTGGAGAAAATACAGAGATACAATCACATGTAAGCATAACTGGAAATACTAAAATTGGAAAAGGAAATAAGATTTATCCATTTGTCTCAATTAATGATCCACAAGATTTAAAATATAATGGTGAAGAGACAAGTTTAGTTATTGGAGATAATAATAAGATAAGAGAGTATGTAACAATAAATCCTGGAACAATTGGTGGTGGAGGTAAGACTGTAATTGGAAATAATTGTTTATTTATGATCTCATCTCACATTGCTCATGATTGCCAGGTAGGCAACAATGTCATTATAGCAAATAATGTACCTTTAGGAGGTCATGCTATTGTTGAAGATAACGTAGTTATAGGTGGAAATTCTGCTGTTCAACAGTTTACTAGAATTGGTAAAATGGCAATGATTGGAGGAATGACAGGAGTATTACACGATGTTATTCCGTATGGATTATCCACAGGAAATAGAAATTCATTACAAGGATTGAATTTAATAGGGTTGAGAAGAGCTAAATTTGAAAATAAGGATATTTTAGGATTGAGCGAGGCTTATAAGGAAATTTTTGCTACTAAAAATATTAATGAAAATATAAGTAAATTAAATGGCTCATTTCAGGAAAATCCATTAGTT
>CACJYQ010000029.1 GCA_902597725.1 uncultured Pelagibacteraceae bacterium | reverse complement strand
CAGATTTTAACACTGAAAATTGTAAATATACTACTCTTAAACGATCATCACTTATCAATTTTTTAAAAAACGATTTAGAAAAAGAAATAGAATTTGATCACACTATTTCAAAGATAGAACAACAAGATCAAGTTGTTCAAATCACTTTTGAAAATGATAAAATTTATGAATTTGATTACTTAATAATTTCAGATGGAGTTTTTTCAAAGTGCAAAAGCCTGCTATCAAAAAATCAAATTGTACCAAAATTTAATGATACGTTAGCTATTAGAGGTATAATACCAAGCTATCTAAACATGGCTGATAAAAAAAATATCTCATTGTTTTTAGGTTCAAATTTTCACTATGTTATTTATCCAGTATCTCCTAATGGTGATTTAAACTTTATAGCTTTGATAAAATTTAAACTTTCAGAGGACGAGCAAAAAGATTACTCGTTGTTTAATGACGACATTTTTATTAAAAATATTTTAGAAAAAGTTCCACACATGAACAAATTTTTTTTTGATAATATTGAGGATCTAAAGATATACCCAGTATTTGTGAGCAATGATTTTTTTAAAGTCAATAATAACAATATCCATTTAATAGGAGATGCTTTTTTTGCTTTTCCACCATCATTTGCTCAAGGTGCATCACAATCAATAGAAGGTGCATATGAATTATTTGAGAATATAGAGAATAATACTGAAAGTAATTTTTTTAGAAATAGAGTTAATAAAACAAAAATGGTTAATAATCGCTCAAAATTTAATCAATTCGCTTTTCATTTATCTAATCCTTTTACTACATTATTGAGAAATATTTTTTTGAAAAGACTGGCAAAAAACAAAAAGTTTTTAGAGAGCTATCTCGGTAAAATATATAAAAACTAACTATTAGAAATCAATCTTTGTCTTAAATGATCGATAGGAACTGCGTTTCCATTCAAGTTATAATGCCAAAAGGTCCATCCATTACAGCTTTCAGCACCTAAGATTGCAGCTGCTACTTTATGGATTGAGCCTTCTGTTTGAGCATGTTTAATACTGCCATCAGCCCTAATTTTTGCGCTAATTTTCTTTTTGTTATCGAAAATAGTAGTTCCCGGTTTTATTATTCCTAATTCAACCAGAGAGCCAAAAGGTATTCTTGGCTTAGATCTACCGTTCTGAAGAGTGTCTAAATTATCATCTTCTATAGGTTTTGCTTTCTTTAGTCTTTCTTCAGCAGCTTTAAAATAGGTTTTTTCTTTTTCAATCCCATAATAATTTCTACCTAATTTTTTTGCGACTGTTGCTGTTGTTCCTGATCCTAAAAAAGGATCTAAAACAAAATCATTTTTATTTGTCGTTGCTAATAAAATTCTGTGAATTAGTGCCTCAGGTTTTTGAGTAGAATGCACTTTTTTACCATTCTTTTTTAGTCTTTCAGAACCATTACAAATTGGAAATTCCCAGTTAGATCTCATTTGGAGGTCGTCATTTAAACACTTTAAGGATTGATAATTAAAAGTGTATTTTGATTTTTCAGACTTAGATGCCCAAATTAAAGTTTCGTGGGCATTTGTGAAACGTGTTCCTCTAAAATTTGGCATGGGGTTTTTCTTATTCCAAATGACGTCATTTAAAATCCAAAAACCCAAATTTTGAATTGTTGTACCAACTCTAAAGATATTGTGATAACTACCAATTACCCAGATAGTCCCATCTTTTTTTAAAATTCTTTTACATTCGCTTAACCATGAATACGTAAAGTCATCATACATTTTAAAATTTTCAAATTGATCCCATTTATCATTTACTGCACTTACTTTAGATCTATCAGGTCTTGTTAATTCACTTTTTAGTTGCAGGTTGTATGGAGGGTCGGCAAAGATTAAATCAAAAGTTTCGTCAGGAATTTTTTTAAGTTCCTGAAGGCTATCTCCATTAATTAATTTATTTTTTAAGTTCAAATTCATTTTATAAAAGCAAATTAGACTCCAAAAAGATTCCTGGGTCAACCTAGGATTGAATTATTTAGATTAGTTTTGTATGAATTTGTATAGCGACAACTACATATGGTGTTTTTACGTGAAAACTATTTCAATTTGTTTATAGGAGAAAAAGTTTTTCTGTGATGCTTTGTAATTCCTAAGATTTTTATAGCTTTTAAATGTTGACTAGTACCGTATCCAAAATTTTTTTGCCAATTATAGCCTTTAAACTTTTTACCTAAATCTGAAATCATCTTATCACGTGTAACTTTTGCAATAATTGATGCTGCTGAAATAGATGGAATTTTTTGGTCACCCTTAATAATAGATTTAAGTTTGTAATTTTTCATATTAGGCAATTTATTTCCATCAATTAAAACGAGTGATGGTTTTTTCTTTAGTCTTTTTATTGCTCTTTTCATTGCTAATAAACTGGCATTTAAAATGTTTAATTGTTCAATTTCTTTCAATGATGCCTTTCCAATTGCCCAAATCGAATTTTTTTTGATATGTTCAAATAAGACTTTGCGTTTAGAACTCGATATGCTTTTCGAATCTTTAAGTAATTTTCTATTTATAGAACTTTTTAAAATAACCGCAGCTGCATAGACTGGTCCAACTAAACTTCCTCGACCGACCTCATCAACCCCAGCAATTATTTTCATTAAATTTTAATATTCAAATCCTCTACTTTTTTTCTTATTTTTTTTAGGTCTTCCCATGAGAATTTTTTCTTATCTGGATATCTTATTAAATAAGATGGATTGAAAGTGATAATTACAGGAATTGTTTTGTTTCCAATTATGATTTCTTTCCAGTCTCCTCTTTCATTTGTAATTTGATTGCTAAGACCAGTTACAGCTTCCATTGCAGTGGTACCCATTAATATTAAAATTTTTGGATCAATAATTGAAATATGTTCCTTAAGGAAAATTGAATATCTTTTTATTTCTTGAGAGGTGGGCTTTCTATCATCGGGAGGTCTAAAATTTATTGAGTAAGTAGAGTACACTTTCTCTTTTTTGATGTTAATTGCTAAAAGCATCTTGGTTAAAAGTACGCCAACATCACCACAAAATGTTTTAGCTTCCAAGTCCTCTTTCTCATTAGGAGCCTCTCCAATTAACATTATAGGACTATTTATATCACCATCTCCCATAACCAAA
>CACJYQ010000028.1 GCA_902597725.1 uncultured Pelagibacteraceae bacterium | reverse complement strand
TTTAATTTCAGAGGATCATATTTACGCTTTTGATTGGGCGAATAAAAAAGAAATTGAAAAAATAAAAAAAACTATTTTTAGAATTAATGATTTTATGATTGGAATGTTTAGAGGGGTGGGAATAAAATTAATTGATTTTAAATTAGAATTTGGACGAACTAAAATTGATGGAAGGAAAGATATTATTTTGGCTGATGAAATAAGCCCTGATACTTGTCGACTGTGGGACTCTGCAACTGACAAAAAACTAGATAAAGATAGATTTAGAAAAGATTTAGGAGATTTATTACCTGCATATACCGAAGTTGCCAAAAGACTTGGAATTCTACATGAGCAATCGAATGTTTCTGCAGTAAATGTAACTAAACTATCTTCAATTAAAAAGAAGCGAAAATGAGAGTTTCTGCAATAATAACTCTTAAAAAGGATGTTTTAGACCCACAAGGCAAAGTAATCCATGAGACATTAGATGGTATGGGTTTTAATTCTGTTAATGAAGTTAGGCAAGGAAAATATTTTGAAATTGATGTTAAAGAAAATGATCCAAAAAAAGCTAAAGATATTGTAGAAAATATGTGTAAAAAACTTTTAGCTAATCTTGTTATTGAAAACTACAAAATTATTGAAACACAATAATTAATGAAATCATCGGTTATAACCTTCCCTGGTTCAAATTGTGATAGAGACATGGATGTGGCTCTTACAAAATTTGGATTTAAAAACAAAATGGTTTGGCATAATGATCAAGAATTGCCCAAAAGTGATTTAATTGTTTTGCCTGGTGGTTTCTCTTATGGTGACTATTTACGATGTGGCAGTATGGCCTCAAAGTCAAAAATAATGAATTCAGTAATTAATTTTGCAAAATCTGGTGGATTGGTAATGGGAATTTGTAATGGTTTTCAAATTTTGGTTGAGGCTGGATTAGTGCCAGGAGTATTATTAAGAAATAAGTACCTGCAGTTTATTTGTAAAAATGTACATGTAAAAGTTGACAACAAAGAAAATACTTTTTTTAAAAATCTGGATAAAAAAGTTTTGGAGTTTCACATAGCCCATAATGAAGGTAATTATTTTTGCACCAACGATCAACTCAAAGAAATTGAGGATAATAATCAAATAGCAATTTATTATTGTGATCAAAATGGTAATACAAATGATCAAATTAATCCTAATGGCTCAATTAAAAATATTGCAGGTATTTTTAATAAAGAAAAAAACGTTTTAGGTATGATGCCTCACCCTGAAAGAATGATAGATGAAAGTTTATCTGGTGAAGATGGATCAATATTTTTTAAAAATCTTTTAAATAATATTAAATAATGTTGGTTAACGAAAAAATTGCAATAGAGCATGGTTTAAAATCAGATGAGTATAAAAAAATTTGTAAATTATTGAAGAGAACACCTAATATCACTGAATTGGGAATATTCTCTGCAATGTGGAATGAACATTGTTCCTATAAATCTTCACGAATTCATTTAAAAAAATTACATACTAAAGGAAAAAATGTAATTCAAGGACCAGGGGAAAATGCTGGGGTTATTGATATTGAAGATGGAGATGCAATAGTTTTTAAAATTGAAAGTCATAATCATCCATCATTTATTGAGCCTTACCAGGGAGCAGCAACAGGAGTTGGTGGAATTATGCGAGATGTTTTTACTATGGGCGCAAGACCCATTGCTAACTTAAATTCAATTCATTTTGGTTCAACTCAAAATAAAAAGACAAAAAATTTATTAAGAGGAGTTGTTCATGGAATTGGTGGTTATGGAAACTGTATGGGAGTTCCTACTATAGCAGGACAAACATCTTTTGATAGATCATATAATGGAAATATCTTGGTGAATGCCATGACTTTAGGATTGGTTAAAAAAGATAAGATATTTTACTCCAAAGCAGCTGGTTTGAATAAACCAGTTATATATGTTGGATCAAAAACAGGTAGAGATGGAATTCATGGAGCGAGTATGGCCTCTGCAAGTTTTGATGAAAAAATCGAGGAAAAAAAACCAACTGTGCAAGTTGGAGATCCTTTTACCGAAAAACTTTTATTAGAGGCGTGCTTAGAATTAATGTCAGGAGACTCAATTATTGCAATTCAAGATATGGGTGCTGCAGGACTAACCTCTTCAAGTATTGAAATGGCATCAAAGGGAAATTTAGGTATTGAAATTAACTTAAACAAAGTTCCATGTAGAGAAACCAAAATGACACCTTACGAAATTATGCTATCAGAAAGCCAGGAGAGAATGCTTATAGTGCTTGAGAATGGCAAAGAGGAAATAGCCAAAAAAATATTTGATAAATGGAATTTAGACTTTGCTGTAATTGGAAAAACTACCAATACAAAGAATATTGAATTATTTTTTGATAACAAGCAAGTAGCTAATATTCCAGTTAATACATTAGTTGAAAATTCTCCGATGTATGATCGAAAATGGAAAAAATCAAAATTACCAAAAAAAAATAAAATAAATAAAACAATATTTAAAAGTCTTAAAATCAAAGAGACGTTAAAGAAAATCTTATCCAGTCCAAACGTTTGTAGCAAAGAGTGGATTTGGCAACAATACGATCACACAGTCATGGGTGATACTATCCAAAAACCAGGTGGAGATTCAGGTGTAGTAAGAGTTCATAAAACAGATAAAGCTATAGCTGCTACAGTCGACTCATCTGCAACTTATTGTTGGGCACATCCACTCACAGGTGGAAAGCAAGTCGTTTGTGAAACTTGGAGAAATTTAATCTCAGTAGGTGCTAAACCTATAGCAGTTACGAATTGTTTAAATTTTGGAAGCCCAGAAAAAGATGAAAATATGGGTGAGTTTGTCGAATGTGTTCAAGGTATCAGTGAAGCATGTAAGTATTTAGATTATCCCGTTGTCTCAGGAAATGTGTCTTTTTACAATGAAACTAAAGACATAGGAATTAAACCAACTCCCACGATAGGAGGCGTGGGTTTAATTAAAGATTACAAAAAAATGATCACAATGGATTTTAAGGAAATCGAAAATATCGTATTAGTGATTGGTAAAACAGAGGGTCATATAGATCAAAGTTTATTATCAAGAATAATTTTAAATGAAAATAATGGACCCCCACCCGAAGTAAATTTATTTAATGAAAAAAATAATGGTCTGACTTTA
>CACJYQ010000027.1 GCA_902597725.1 uncultured Pelagibacteraceae bacterium | reverse complement strand
AATCCTCCAAATCTTCCGAGGGCAATAGATAGTTAATCAACTCATAAGTTTTTACATCTTTATTCCAATTATCATAAATTGGATTATTAGAAAAAATTATAAGATTATTTATATCTTCATCGATGATGATAGGAATAAATAAGAATTTTTCCTTTTTAATTTGTGAGGGGTAGATATTTCTTTTTTCTAAATAACTAAAAATTTTTTTTTTATTAAATGATACTCCAAGTTTAAGAAAATATTCTTGATTTACAAATTTTTCCTCTTGAATTGAAAATGTTTCTACCATGCTCTTAATTTGATTTAATTTGATTGACTCAAACTTTTCATAATCAGTCGATTTTATTAGTTTATAAATTAATTGTAAAAATGCTTTTTCAAAACCAGAATCAATTACTTTATTTTTATCGAAATTACTTTTAAATGGTTTTGAAATTTCTATATTATTGATTTCAAAAGATTTTGCCCTAACTTCCGTTGTGGAAAAAAAAAATATTATTAAAGATAGAATACAAAAAAAACTATATAAACGTGATAAATAATACATACAAAAATAAAAAGTCATATTAATGAAAAAAAATCTTTTTACCTATAAAAAAAGTGGGGTAAATATTGCAGCTGCAGATAGATTTGTAAATTTCATTGCTGATATTTCATCAAAAAAAAAAGGCGATAAAAAGTTAAACAATATCGGAAGTTTCGGCTCTATATCAAATTTACCAAGAAATATAAAAAATCCAAAAATTGTAGCTTGTACTGACGGTGTAGGTACAAAAATCGAAATTGCTAATTTACTGAACAAATATGATACCATTGGGATAGATTTAGTTGCCATGAGTGTCAACGATCTTGTTGTGCAAGGAGCAAAACCTCTTTTTTTTTTAGATTATATTTCAATTAATAAAATTAATTTAAAAAAAATGAAATCATTGATTAAAGGAATTATAAAAGGATGTAATATTTCACAATGCAGTTTAGTTGGAGGTGAAACTGCTGAGATGCCAGATACCTATGAAAAAGGTAAGTTTGATATGGCTGGTTTTGCAGTTGGTATCGTTGATGGAAAAAAAATACTTACCAAAAAAAGGGTAAGAAAAAATGATTTAATATTAGCTGTACCATCTAGTGGTTTACACTCTAATGGTTTCTCACTGGTAAGATACTTAATTAAACAGAAAAAGATTGATATTAAAAAAAATCATTTCTTAAAAAAAGAACTAATCAAACCTACTAAGATTTATGTAAAAGAAATATTAAACTTAAGTAAAAGAAACTTGTTAAAAAGTTGCGCAAATATCACTGGAGGAGGATTAGTTGATAATATAAGTAGAATTATTCCTAATAAATTAGCAGCAGAGATAGATTTAAACAAGATTAAAACCCTTAAAATTTTCAAGTGGCTGAAAAAAAACAATATAACCGATAAAGAGATGCTAAAAACATTTAATTGTGGGGTAGGATTTTGTTTAATAATTAATTCTAAAAATATCAAAAAAATACAAAAATATTTTTCAAAAAAACATAGACCTTATGTTATTGGAAAGATCACTTCAGGTAAAAATAAAGTAAAATTAAATGGCTACATTGACTGGCTTAAATAAAACAAAAACAGCTGTGTTTATATCTGGTAAAGGAAGTAATTTAAAATCTTTAATAAAATTTAGTAAAATAAAAGACTCACCTATTTCTATTGAGTTAATAATTTCAAGCAATTTGAAGGCGAAAGGTCTAAAATATGGAAAAATATTCAAAATTAAAAAAAAAGTTTTTGATTTTAAAAATAAAAATATAAGTGAAAACAGATTAATTTCCACGCTTAAAAAAAATGAGATAAAAATGATTTTTCTGGCTGGTTTTATGAAAATTTTATCTAAAAATTTTATAAAAAGATTTAAGGGAAAAATATTAAATATTCATCCATCTTTACTTCCTAAATATAAGGGTCTGAACACTCATAGAAGAGCTCTGGATAATAATGAAAAGTACTCAGGGTGCACAGTACACTTTGTTAATTCAAAATTAGATTCTGGTAAAATAATTCTTCAAAAAAAAGTTAAAGTTTTAAAAAATGAAACAGAGGAAACTTTGGCAAAAAAAATTTTAGTTGAGGAACACAAGCTTTATCCTAAAGCTATATTAAAAATCTTTAATCTTTAAAGAAAAAATCAATTTCTATTTTAGCATTTTCAATACTATCTGAGCCATGAACTGAATTTTTATCAATAGAAATTCCATATTTTTTTCTTATAGTGCCATCATCTGCGTCTTTAGGATTTGTAGCACCCATTAATTTTCTGTTCCCTATTATGGCATTATCTTTTTCTAAAACCATGGCAACGATCGGGCCAGATGAAAGATAATCACATAAATCTTTGTAAAAAGGTTTTGTTTCGTGAATTTTATAAAATTTTTCTGCTTCAGATTTTTCAATTTGAATTTTCTTTTCTTTTAAAATAGAAAAACCATTCTTTTTAAACATGTCTTTAATTTCATTCTCAAGATTTCTTTCAACTGCATCTGGTTTAATAATTGACAATGTTTGTTCTAATTTACTCATAATAATCTTCTATTAATTTATTCAATAATCTTACTCCATACCCAGTTGCACCACCTGAGTTTAAAGCTCCACCATACTTAGAAAACGCCATCCCAGCTATGTCTAAATGTGCCCAAGGTGTTTTATTCAAAATAAATCTCTGTAGAAATTGTGCAGCAGTTGTAGATCCAGCACCACCAACATAATTTATATTTTGCATGTCTGCATTTTTTGAGTTTATTAGTTTGTCGTAATTTTTATTTAGGGGCATTCTCCAAACTTTTTCCTCAACATTCTCACCAGCATCAATTAATTGTTTTGATAAGTTATCATCATTTGAAAATAAACCAGCATATTCAGAGCCTAATGAAACTATTATAGCTCCAGTCAAGGTTGCTAAATCTACTATAAATTTTGGTTTAAATTTTTTCTCCGTGTAAGTGAGTGCATCGGCAAGAACTAATCTACCTTCAGCATCTGTGTTCAAAATTTCTACAGTCTTGCCGCTATAAGATTTAACAATATCTCCTGGTCTTTGTGCATTGCCGCCAGGCATATTCTCAACGAGGCCAACTACACCCACTGCATTTATTTTTGCTTTTCTAATAGCTAAACTTTTCATTAAACCAACTACAACAGCTGATCCAGCCATATCATACGTCATATCTTCCATAAATTTTGCAGGTTTCAAAGATATACCACCTGTATCAAAACAAACCCCTTTCCCAACAAAAGCAAGAGGTCTAGACTTATTTTTTAAACCATTCCATTCAATTGTGACCAAGTATGATCCTCTGATACTTCCTTGACCAACACCAAGTAAAGTATTCATTCCTAATTTTTTTAATTTTTGATCGTTATAAATATTTATTTTTAAACCTAACTTACCCAAAGATTTAATTCTTTTAGCGTATTCATCAGGATGTAGTATATTCCCAGGCTCTGATACTAAATCTCTTGTATAAAAAGTTCCTTCTTCTAAAGCTTTAAATTTATTTTGATCTTTTTGATTAGGTATATTTTTACCAACAACATTAATTGAGATATTTCTTTTATCTTTTTTTGTTTTATACCTTTCAAATTTATAAGATTTTAGTTTAATACCATGTAAAAAGTACCCAACAAAATTTTTAAATTTATTAGAAAGCGATTCTGAATTTACAGTATATTCA
>CACJYQ010000026.1 GCA_902597725.1 uncultured Pelagibacteraceae bacterium | reverse complement strand
TCTATTAACTAATTTTTTTGAACTATTTCCATAGTAGAAATTACACAATCTTGTGTAATGTCTAGACATTAAAATTAATGAACAATTTTAGGTTTAAGTCCCATTGCACCTAAAGCAGAGCTCTTATCATCGTCAGCTTTTAGATCTTGTTTATCAGCAGGGTATATATTTTTAGTAATTATATTTTCGATTTCTTCACCTGTTAATGTTTCATATGTCATAAGAGCTTTTGCAATTTTATGCAAATCATCAATTTTTTCGGTTAATATCTCTTTAGCTTTGTTATAGCCCTCATCAACTAATTTTCTAATTTCTTTATCTATCTTTTGAGCCACTTCCTCAGAAACTGATTGTGTTTGAGTTACAGATCTTCCTAAGAAAACTTCTTCTTGATTTTCACCATACTCAACTGGACCCATTTCTTCACTCATACCGTATTTTGTAACCATGGCTCTCGCAAGTTGAGTTGCTTGATTTATATCTGAACCACTTCCTCCACCTGCACCCGTTGAAATATTATCTTTTCCAAAAATTACTTCCTCTGCCACTCTTCCTCCAAAACAGACTGCTAATCTTGCTTTCAAGTATTTGATTGAATGACCATGTTTGTCTCTTTCAGGTAAATTCATTACCATTCCTAAAGCTCGACCTCTTGGTATAATTGTTGCTTTATGTATTGGATCGTAACTAGGCATATTAAAAGAAACTAAAGCATGTCCGCCTTCATGATATGCTGTTAATTTCTTCTCATCTTCAGTCATAACCATTGATCGTCTTTCAGCTCCCATCATTACTTTATCTTTTGCTTCTTCAAATTCATTTAAAGTAACAATTCTTTTATTTTTTCTAGCTGCTAATAATGCAGACTCATTTACTAAATTAGCAAGATCAGCACCCGAAAATCCAGGAGTTCCTCTTGCTATAGTTCTCAAATTTACATCAGGAGCCATCTTGATCTTTTTAACATGTACTTTAAGGATTTTTTCTCTTCCAATTATATCTGGATTAGAAACTACAACTTGTCTATCAAATCTTCCAGGTCTTAATAATGCAGGATCAAGAACATCTGGCCTGTTTGTTGCTGCAATTATAATGACACCTTCATTAGTGTCAAAACCATCCATCTCAACAAGAAGCTGATTAAGGGTTTGTTCTCTTTCATCGTTACCTCCGCCTAGACCTGCACCTCTACTTCTTCCAACAGCGTCAATTTCATCAATAAAAATTATACAAGGCGAATTTTTTTTTCCTTGTTCGAACATGTCTCTCACTCTTGATGCTCCCACACCAACGAACATTTCTACAAAATCTGATCCAGATATAGTAAAGAAAGGAACACCTGCCTCACCAGCAATTGCCCTAGCTAATAAAGTTTTACCTGTACCTGGCGGACCTACAAGAAGTGCACCTCTAGGTATTTTTCCACCTAACCTACTAAATTTTTTTGGATCTTTTAAAAACTCAACAATTTCTTCAACTTCCTCTTTTGCTTCCTCTACTCCTGCAACATCATTAAAGGTTACTTTGCCTTTCATTTCATTCATCATTTTTGCTTTAGATCTTCCAAAGCCCATTGCTCCGCCTTTACCGCCTTGCATTTGTCTCATAAAGAAAATCCAAACTGCTATTAACAATAACATTGGAAACCATGAAAGTAGGACACCAAATAACGAAGGCATCTTTTCTTCTAAAGGTGCCGCAGATATACTTACACCCTTCTCAGAAAGTTTTTCTATCAAATTAGGATCATTCGGTGAATAAGTTTTAAAGCTTTTACCATTAGCATACACACCATTTATATTGTTTCCTTGAATCTCAACTTTTAATACCTCTCCTTGTTCTACAGAATCCAAAAATTCTGAGAAAATTACCTCATTAGAACTTCTAATGTTTGATTGAGGATTCTTAAACATATTGTAAAGACCAATCGTTAAAAAAACGATTATTGCCCACATTGCTAAGTTTTTAAGATTCATGCCTATAAGATAAGAATTATTATTAATTTAACAAGTCTATTTTTAGCCTTCTTTTGTCAAAATCACAGTATGATTTACCATCTTAATGACGCATCCTCCTAATGTTTCTTTTCTTAGATTCCGCTCTTTAATTTTGTTCAAAATATTCTCTATTTTTTTACCTCTCACAAAATTAGGCTTTTTTCCGACTAAATGAATTAAATCAGAGAAAGATCTAAAAATGATCTCGTGTGAATTGTTAAAAAAATTTTCATTCAATATAAGCTGATTTTTTTCATAGTTAAAAATTGAGTTCACTCTCTTATTCTTTTCAACATAAAACTTTATTGATTGGTCCGACTTTTTTAAATTTTCTATTGTTAATTGAAATTTTTTCTTGTCAAGGCCGAAACTCTCAAATTCCTTAATTAATTTTCTTATTTTAATTCTATTAAATTTAATATCATCATTTGTTGGATCATCTACATAGAAATTAAATATAAATTTTGATAAAAATATTAGATCTTTTTTGTCAAATTTTATCAAAGGTCTAATTAAGTTTATATTTTTAATTTTAGTGTTTGTCCCAAGTGATACAAGTCCTTTTAGACCACTCCCTCTAGCCATTCTTAGAAAAAAGTTTTCAATTAAATCATCCATGTGATGACCTAAAATTAGGTTACTAATTTTAAGTTTTTCACATTTAGAAAATAAAAGCTCATATCTTTTACTCCTGGCTAAGGATTGAATATTGCTCGTAGGTTTTTTTCCCTTCCAATTAAGAACTTGAGAGTTGATTTTTATAGATTTAAGAATACTCCTTACTTTTTGAGCCTCGTAAGTAGACTCTTTTCTAAGCTTATGATCTACAATAAAATACCTTGGATTTAAGTTTTTTTTTAAAGAGTATACTTTTGTTAAAAAAGCTAAAGCTAAACTATCTGCCCCTCCAGATACCGCGACTATGAAATTACTATCTATTTTGAATGATTTTTCAAATTTATTAAAAATTTTATTTACTCTTTGATTTAAAAGTTTTGATTTATAGATTTTAGGAATTTTTTTTCTTACACTCAAATTTTTGAGACTCATATTTTGCTTTTTGGATAACAGACTGGTTTGCATCTGGGTATTGTTTTTCAACACCACTTATCATTTTACAGCCTTGATCCTTTTCTCCAATCTGTATCATTGATACACCTAGCTTTAATAAATTAATAGGAGCTTTTTCTCCTTTAGGGTATTTTTGATAACCTTCTAAGTAAGCTGAAGCAGCATCAGTATATAGTTGTCTTATTCTAAATGTTTCAGCATACCAATATTGTGCGTTACCTGCCAATTTATGATCAGGATTTGAAATTACAAATTCTCTAAATGCTCTTTCAGCAGTAGGGTAATCTCCAACTTTTAAAAAACTTGTTGCAAATTCATATTGCTCAGGTACCGAAACATCAGGTAAAATTTTTTCCTCAGCTTGAAATGTCTCCGTAACAATTGTAGCAGTCGTTTCAACTGATTGTATTTTTTGAGTCGTATCGCTAGTAGAATTATCTTTATAAGATATTGACCCTA
The DNA here is from genome assembly GCA_902597725.1 of uncultured Pelagibacteraceae bacterium. Lineage (GTDB taxonomy): Bacteria > Pseudomonadota > Alphaproteobacteria > Pelagibacterales > Pelagibacteraceae > Pelagibacter. The sequence goes on along the minus strand of CACJYQ010000026.1, from coordinate 309 downwards.
AGTCTTGTGGTTGAGATGAGCCTGGTAAAATTTCTGTATCTGGTTCAGAAATTTTTTTTTTAGTCAAATTTATAGTTTCACCATTTGATAAAGCAGTTTCTAAATCTTGAAATCTAAGTTGATTGTCTGATTGAACTTTTGAAAGTCTATTTGATAACTTATCAAGCTTAAAATTTATTTCTTCAAATTTGTTAGTCAGTTCCTGAAATTGATTTTCAATTTCAGATAACTTCAACAAATGTCTTGTGAGTACATCTTCAGAGTTACTATCAACACTTGATGAAGATGAATTCGTATTGTTGAATTCAC
>CACJYQ010000025.1 GCA_902597725.1 uncultured Pelagibacteraceae bacterium | reverse complement strand
CCAAATTTTGCTATAAATTTATTTTTTTCTTTTTGGTATTGAACTTTGATGACCAAAAAAAGTGTCAAAAAACTCACTAAAGTAAACGAAAATGCTGACCAAACATACAGCCCATATCCATTCATAAAAAATAAATTTTCAATCATAATCTATCTAACCCTTTATTTTTAATTTTTATCAGTTCTGTATTATATTTCATTAAAAAAATCAGTAGAGAAAATAGGGCAAATGCCGCAGTCATTGTCATTAATGGAAACAGCATTGATATGTGAATTGAAGACTTCGAGAATATGTTGATTGAAGCTGGTTGATGTAATGTATTCCACCAATCTACTGAATACTTAATTATCGGGACATTAATAATTCCCAAAATTGTTATAATTGACGTGACTTTAAATACTTTGTCATTATCTTCAAAAATTCTCCACGCAACAAGATACATTATGTAAAACAGTGCCAGTATTAACATTGAGGTTATTCTTGCGTCCCAAGCCCACCATGTTCCCCATGTGGGTTTGCCCCATATGGAACCAGTAACAAGAGCTATTATATTAAATACTAACCCAGAGGGTGCCAAACTTTTTGCGATTAAGAAAAAATTTCTTATTTTAAAAATGTATCCAACTATAGACAAAAAAGTAATAGCTGAAAAAATACCAAGCGAAATCCAAGCTGCTGGAACATGAACATACATTATTCTGACAGAATGACTCTGCTTATAATCTTCAGGAGATAAAATTAATGCCTCTGTTAATCCTATTGAAAGAATGACAATAAATAAAAATAGTACATACTTAGGAGCTTTTGATGTTATCGAAAAAATTTTATTTGGTTCAAAATATTTAAACATGTCTGAGGTTATATTTATTACGAAAAAACTGCCTGATCAAGAATGCCAGAGGGAGATAATAACGAAGGGTAAATAAGTAGCACCCTTGATCAGAATTAACCTCATAAAAGCAAATTGCTGTGTCAAAGGTTTGAGCTAAATGTGTTAAAAAAATGATCTATTTAATTAGATAGCTTGAAATAGCTAGATCCTTTTTTTCCAGAGAAAATTTCCTCAATTAAAGGATGTTTTATTGGTTCATCTGAGTCATCAACTAAAAGGTTTTGTTCAGAAACGTATGCCTCATATGTGATTTCATCATTTTCAGCTAAAAGATGATAAAAAGGTTGATCTTTTCTTGGTCTTACATTTTTCGGTATCGATTGATACCATTCTTCTGAATTATTAAATTCAAAATCAACATCATAAATTACACCTCTAAAGTCGAAGTGTTTATGTTTCACTATATCTCCAATTGAAAATTTAGCTTTTTGAATTGCCATCGTATTTAGTATGGGTATTTAAAAACAAAAATCAATAAGAAAAATTAAAAGTTTTTAGTAAAATATTATTTATGTTAATATCTTGCTTGTGAACAAATCTTTTTTAAAGTTTTTAACAGATTTTGGGCCTCTAGTAATTTTTTTTTACTACTACTACGATAGTGGAAAAGACTTAAAAATTGCAATTCCCCCTTTTATTATTGCGACAATTATTGCATTAGCTGTTGTTTGGGTTTTAGAAAAAAAAATACCAAAGATTCCTTTGTTAAGTGGAGTTTTAATCACTTTATTTGGGGGCTTAACAATTTACTTTGATAATCCAGTTTTTATTTATGTCAAACCAACAATTATAAATATTCTCTTTGCATTCGCTCTAATATTTGGGAGGTACTTCACAAATGAACCTGTTTTAAAAAAATTAATGGGTAACTCTGTCTCTCTAACTGATGAAGGATGGGAGATATTAAATAAAAGATGGATATATTTCTTTTTTGGTCTAGCAATTCTAAACGAAATAGTTTGGCGAACTCAATCTGAAGAATTTTGGGTGAATTTTAAAGTATGGGGACTATTACCAATTACATTTATATTCACTGCTTTTCAAATAGGTTTAATAAATAAGTATAAAACAAATGAATAATAATCTACGTCTTATAATCAATAATGTTAATAAAAAGAATGTTGAAGAAAAACATTTTTTTGAAAAAGATGAATTAAAGATTATTTTAGACTTATACGCTAAAATGGTTTCTGAAGGATCATGGAAAGACTATGGGCTTAATATTTCAAGCAAACAAGTTGGTTTTAGTGTTTTTAAAAATACTACAGAAAATGCTCTGTATAAGATTTGCAAAAATTTTAAGCCAAAAAATAAAAATCTTAAATATTTAATTACCGATGCAAATGGAAAAATATTTAGAAATTCGTCTGATTTAAATAATCTATTGAAAAATATTAATTGGAAAAAACTTTAAATTATCTTCTTTGACCAAAAAGTCTAAGCAACATGATAAATAAATTAATAAAGTCTAAATAAAGCGTTAATGCACCCATTACAGCTTTTTTGCCCATTAATTCACCCGTGTCACTAGCCGCATACATGTTTTTGATTTTTTGTGTGTCGTAAGCAGTAAGTCCTACAAAAATTAAAACACCTAAAATAGAAATTACGAAATACATCATTGAAGACTTCATAAATATATTAACTATTGATGCGATAATGATACCAATTAAACCCATCATTAAAAAAGATCCTAATTTTGTTAAGTCTCTTTTTGTTGTATATCCATATATGCTCATAGCTCCAAATGTTGCAGAACAAATGAAAAATACTCTTGTGATACTCATGCCAGTATAAACTAATAAAATTGACGAAAGAGACAGACCCATTAATGCAGCAAAAATCCAAAAAGTTGTTTGCGCTTTAGCTGCACTCATTTTATTTATACCAAAGCTCATGTAAAATACGATTCCAAGCGGAGCTAACATTACTAGCCATTTTAGCCCAGACATATAGATCGCGTTACCCACTTGAGTTAGTCCAACTATAGATCCTGTGCTATCAATCACAACAGACATTTTGAAAGTTATAAGGGCAATTATCCCTGTCATAAGGATTCCCGTTGCCATGTAGTTATATACTTTTAACATGTAGGCTCTTAAGCCTTCATCAGTTACTGCTGTTGATTGTTGTGCAGCCTCTTTTGCTCTTCCTAGAATACCTTTTTTATTAAATTCCATGCAGTAACATATATAATCTTTTATTAATTATTCAAGATATCAAAAAAAACAATAAATGAGTAATATTGTGAAATACTAATGAATTACAAAAAATTAGGAAATACTGATCTAGATGTAAGTACAATTTGTCTCGGTACAATGACCTGGGGTGAACAAAATTCAGAGAGAGAAGGTTTTGAACAAATGGATTTTGCTTTGAGTCAAGGAGTAAATTTTTGGGATACAGCTGAAATATATTCAATTCCAATGAGAGAAGAAACCTATGGAGAAACTGAAAAAATAATTGGTAATTGGTTTCAAAGAACAAAAAAAAGAAATGATATTGTCCTTGCTACTAAAGTATGTGGAAATACATCAAATAAATATATTAGAGGTGGCGGAAATAGTTTTGGAAAAAAGAAGATTGCGGAGGCTTTAGATGAAAGTTTAAGAAGATTAAAAACAGACTATGTTGATTTATATCAACTTCACTGGCCTGAAAGAAATACAAATTTTTTTGGTGATTATGGTTATGAGCACGATGAGAATGATAAAAATTGGACACCGTTTGAAGAAATTTTAGATAGTTTAAAAAAATTTATTGAACAAGGTAAAATTAGGTATGTAGGTTTGTCAAATGAAACTGCTTGGGGTTTATCAAAATTTCTTGAACTCTCAAAGATGAAAGGACTTCCAAAAATGATGTCTGTCCAAAATCCTTATAACTTACTGAATCGAACTTATGAGGTTGGTTTAGCAGAAATTTCTATAAGAGAGCAAAGTGGCTTATTAGCTTACTCTCCATTGGCGTTTGGATATTTAACAGGAAAATATAGAAATAATAAATT
>CACJYQ010000024.1 GCA_902597725.1 uncultured Pelagibacteraceae bacterium | reverse complement strand
TATTCATAATATTAAATATAAGTTTTGGAATTAATTTTTCTGGATGTTGTTTAGGACCATAATTATTTGAACAATTTGTTACCATAGCAGGTAAATTATAAGTTCTTATATATGAACTAACTAAATGATCTGATGCAGCTTTACTAGCAGCATAAGGTGAACTTGGTTGATATGGATATTCCTCATCAGATCTTCCATTTAAAATATCACCATAAACCTCATCTGTAGAAATGTGAATTAATTTAGATTTATTTTTTTTTGAAAAATTTTTAAAACATTCTAAGAGGTTATAAACTCCAACAATATTACTTTGAATGAAACTCCCTGGATTATCTATTGATCTATCTACATGAGTTTCAGCAGCTAAATTAAAAATTCCCGAAGGTTTGTACTTTGCGAATATTTTTTCAATTTTTTTGTTTGAGATATCAAGTTTTATATATTTATATTTTTTTGATTTTATAAAATCTTTTGTATTATATAAATTTGAGGAATAAGTCCCTTTATCTATGTTGATGATATAAAAATTTTTTTTTAATAGTAATTCTATAAGATTACTTCCAATAAATCCCAATCCACCAGTAACAATGATCTTTTTCATTTTTTGATTTTTACATTAAAAACAAATTTTAGTATAGTCGAGTATATATATATTATGTCCATAACTAGGCAAAATCTTTCAGTGATCATAGTTAGTTATAAGAGTGATCATGTGATAGAAAATTGTATTACCTCTATAGATAGTGAAATTGAAATAGTTGTAGTTGATAATTCTAATAATGATAAATTTAAAGATAAAATCGAAACTAAATACAAAAATGTTAAATGTATTTTGTCAAAAGAAAATTTGGGGATGGGTGGTGGTAATAATTTAGGTATTAAAAATGTGAACAAAGATTTTGCATTGATATTAAATCCTGATGTTGCGTTAGAAAATAACTCTATAAATGAGATAATGGTTGCATCAAAAGAAATTAATAATTTTGGAATTATTTCCCCAATTTCAAGCAAAGATGAATATCCAAACTATATTTTAAAAAAGGATCATAATTTTGATCCTGATAAACCTTTTAAAGTTAAAAGTGTCGATGGATATGCCATGCTTTTAAATCTTAAAAAATTGAAAAAAATAGAAAATTTTAATTTTTTTGACGAAAATTTTTTTCTATATCTTGAAAATGAAGACTTGTGTAAGCGATTAATAGAAAAAAATGAGGATATTTATATCGTTCCAAAATCTAAAATTAATCATCTAGGAGGAAAAGCTGTGGATCCGAAATACAAAAATGAAATTGAGTATTTAAGAAATTGGCATTGGATGTGGTCTAAATTTTATTTCAATAAGAAACATTATGGTTATTTAATCGCTCTGATGAAAGTTTTTAAAAATTTGATCTCTGCGAAAATAAGATTTTTTTATTATTTGATTACTTTTAATAGTTTTAAACGAAAAATTTACCAGATGAGGTTATTGGGATTAATCAGTTCTATGAGAGGGAAGAATTCTTATTATAGACCTAAAATTTAATGGCCAGGAAACTCAATTAAGTTTTCTACTTGGTATCCTTTTTTAATCAAATTATCTGAACCACTTAGATCAAAGAGATTTATCACAAATATAAATCCTGCAACTTTTCCTTTAGAAATTTTTACAAGTTTTGCTGCTGCATCTGCTGTACCACCAGTAGCAATTAGATCATCAATAATTAAAATAGAGTCTCCTTCGTTAATAGAGTCTTTATGAACTTCTATCGTAGCTTTACCGTACTCTAATTCAAAATCTACTGAATGAACATCAGCTGGTAATTTATCTTTTTTTCTTAACATTATGAACGGTTTTTTCAAAATATAAGAAACAGCTGAGGCAAAAACAAATCCTCTAGCTTCAATTGCAGCAATTTTGTTAAATTTCATTTTTTTTGATCTTTCTATAATTTGATCAATAGTTTCCGAAAAAGCTTTCTCATTTTTAATTAGAGTTGTTATATCTCTAAATAAAATACCTTTTTTTGGATAATCTTTAATAGATCTAATAAAGTCTTTTAAATTCATAAGAGTAAATTATAAAAGTATAAATAGATTAATTTTATAACATGACAATAAATAAATTAGCAATTATTGGTGGCAGTGGCCTTTATGATGTTGAGGAGTTCAAAAATAGAGAATTGTTAGATTTAACTACTCCCTGGGGAAAACCCTCAGACGAAATTTTAAAAACTAATTATAATAGTAAAGAAGTTTACTTCTTACCAAGACATGGAAGAGGGCACTTTGTTCCTCCTTCAAAAATAAATTTTAGAGCAAATATTGATGCTTTAAAACAATTAGGCGTTACTGATATTGTATCTATTTCAGCTGTCGGTTCGTTAAAAGAGAATTTGCCACCAGGAAAATTTGTTATTGTTGATCAGTTTATTGATAGGACATTTGCGAGAGACAAAACATTTTTTGATGATGAAATTGTTGCTCACGTTTCTATGGCTCATCCAACTTCAAATGCTTTGATGAATGCGTGTGAGGAAGCAATAAAAAAAGAAAAAATTGAATATCAGAGAAATGGTACATATGTTGTTATGGAAGGACCTCAATTTTCAACCTTAGCAGAGTCCAATCTTTATAGATCATGGAAAGCAGACGTAATTGGAATGACTAATATGCCAGAGGCAAAATTAGCAAGAGAAGCAGAAATAAGATATGCATCTGTATCTATGGTCACAGACTATGATTGTTGGCATCCAGATCATGAAAACGTTGATGTTCAACAAGTTGTAAAAGTTTTATTAGGTAATGCTGCTAAAGCAAAAAATATGATTAAAAATTTAATAGAAAATTTTGAAGATCACATTGATCCTAATGATCCAACTAATAATTGTTTGGATGTTGCAATTATAACAGCACCTGAAAAAAGAACTAAAAAGACAATAGAAAAACTTAAAACTGTTGCTGGTAGAGTTTTAAATCAATGAGAATAGAAGGAAAAGAATATCGTACTATTTGGTTTGAAAATAATGTTGTAAAAATTATTGATCAAACAAAACTTCCCCACCAATTTATTGTTAAAGACCTTAAAACAGTCAAGGACTCGATTAATGCGATTAAGATAATGGAAGTAAGAGGCGCACCTTTAATAGGAGCAACAGCTGCTTATGGAATGGTTTTAGCTATAATGGAAAATAATGACCAAACATTTTTAAAGAAATCTGCAGAAGATTTAATTAGTTCTAGACCGACAGCAATTAATTTAAAGTGGGCTGTTGATAGAATGATGAATAAATTATCAGGTGTTAACAGCGATAAAATCTTAGAAATAGCCTTGAATGAAGCTAAAGATATATGTGAAGAGGATGTGAAATTTTGTGAAAGTATAGGATTAAATGGACTTAAAATTATTGAAGAAATTTATAATAAAAAAAAAGATACAGTAAATATATTAACTCATTGTAATGCAGGTTGGCTTGCAACTATAAATTGGGGGACCGCAACTTCTCCTATTTATCATGCTCACAAAAAAGGAATTCCCGTTCATGTATGGGCAGATGAGACTAGACCAAGAAATCAAGGGGCGAATCTTACATCTTATGAATTAAATGAAGAAGGGATTAAAAACACAATTATTGCAGATAATACAGGTGGCATACTAATGCAAAGAGGTGAAGTTGACATGTGTATTGTTGGAACAGATAGAACTTTAGCTAATGGAGATGTTTGTAATAAAGTTGGGACTTACCTTAAAGCGCTAGCAGCTCATGATAATAAAATTCCTTTTTATGTAGCACTACCAAGTTCAACAATTGATTGGAATATAAAAGATCATAAAGATATTCCAATAGAGGAAAGAAATTCAGAAGAATTATCTCACATGGAAGGTTTAGATGAAAAAGGAGATATAAAGAAAATACAAATTTATCCAAAAAAAAGTAAAGCTATGAATTTGGCTTTTGATGTAACACCTGCAAAATATGTAACAGGCTTAATCACTGAAAAAGGTGTGTGTGAAGCATCGGAAAAAGGACTTAAAAATTTATTTAAATGAAGAATTTAGATCAAAGAAATCAAATTATTGAGTATTCATTAAAATTAAATTCCACAAACCTTTCACCTCTTAGGTCAGGAAATATATCATTAAGGATAATAGAGGATGATATAGAGGGATACTTAATTACTCCATCAGGAAAAAAATATGAAACACTAAAACCTGAAGATATTGTTTTTATGG
>CACJYQ010000023.1 GCA_902597725.1 uncultured Pelagibacteraceae bacterium | reverse complement strand
CAATTTTTAAGTCTATAACCAAATTTTTGTTAATTAGTATAAATGAAATATTTTTTTTAAACCCAGATAACATTAATAATCTAAATAAAAATTTTGATAAACCTGTTAAATCATGATGAATCTCTAGAACATTCTTTATATTTAAAAACGCAAGTAAAATTGAACTTAATATACTTCTGCTAATTACTATATCTTCTAATAATTTATTAATTTTTAGATAATTAATGATTTTAATTAAAAAAATCAATTTTTTCATTTTAGAGGTAATTTTTTCTCTTGTAACACTTTTAAATATAATTTTTTTTCTTCTGATGTTGTATTGATAGAATATTTTCTTTGAATTTATTTCATTTTTTGGCAGCAAAAATATTATTTTTCTGAACTCGCTTAATGCTTCGCAAAACTTTAAAGAATTTATAATATTTGCTGAAAAACTTGGAAGTGACGTCTCAGTAATATAAAAAATTCTTTGTTGCTTCATTAAATTAAATGTGCGAATTTTTTATACCATTTATATGTTTTAAGTAATGCATCATCAAATTTTGTAAATTTAAATAATTTTGAAAGACTTAATATTTTTTTATTTGAGCCATGAGTTTTATAAGAGTCTAATTTATTCTTTTTTATATTTAATAAATTTTTATTTTTTATAATTTTATTTAATTTTTTATAAACCTTTGAGATTTTAATAGGTCTATTGGAACAAACATTATATATCTCATGTTTTTCAAAATTTTTCTTTTTTGAAAATATCAAAGGATGAATCAATTTTATAACATCGTGAATGTAGGTAAAATCTCTCACATAATTACCTTTATTATAATAAATGAATTTTTTTTTTTTATGGGCTGTTTCTAAATATTTTAAAATAAACATATCAGGTCTTCCCCATTCTCCAAATACTGTAAAAAATCTTAAACCTATTACTTTTAGTTTGTAAAACTTAAAAAAAATTTCTGCAAAAATTTCATTTCCTAATTTTGTTGCTGAATAAATATTCTTTGGATTTAATTCATTTTTTTCTTTCGTTGGAAATTTGTTAGCATCACCGTATACAGAGCTAGAAGATGCATAAATTAATTTAACATCATATTTTCTGCAATAATCAAGAATATTGAAAAAGCCTAATTGGTTTGAATAAACATATTCTTCTGGATTTGAAAGTGAGTATCTTACGCCAGCTTGAGCGGCAAAATTAATCACCAAATCTAATTTTAATTTTTTTAAATAATTGTTTATCTTTGATTTGTTAGAAATATCTAGCTTTTTGAATTTAAAATTTTTATACTTTTTTAATATATTGGTTCTTTTTCTCTTTAATTTTTGTGAATAATATGAATTTAAAGAGTCTATACCATATATCTTATGTTTATTGCTTAATTCAAGTATGTATTTCGATAAACTAAAGCCAATAAAACCTGAAGATCCAGTGATTAAAATATTCATATAATTTATTAATATTTATAAGTTTTAATATTATTTAATACAAAAGTAAAAATTTCTAAAGCACTAGTTGAAAAATAATTTATAAGTATTAGTGATAATTATAAAATTTAAAATTTAAATATAAATTTATAAAATGAAACCAAAAAAGAGAGTTTATGTAGGTTTATCAGTTGATATAATTCACGAAGGCCATATCAATATTTTAAAAACAGCCTACAAATATGGGGATGTTATTGTTGGTTTACTTACCGATGAGGCTATCGCTTCGTATAAAAATATTCCTTATTTAAATTATGCTAGAAGAAAAGTTATCATTGAGAATATTAAATTTGTAAAAAAAGTGATACCTCAAGAAACATTAAGTTATGTACCAAATTTAAAAACAATTAAACCAGATTTCGTCGTACATGGTGATGATTGGAAAAAAGGTATTCAGAAACAAACTAGAAAAGATGTAATCAAAGTTTTAAAAAAATGGAATGGAAAGTTGATTGAACCAAGATATACTAAAAATATCTCATCAACCAAAATCAAAAATATGATCTTGGAAATTGGTTCGTCCCCAGTTAACAGAATATCTAGACTTAAACGTTTAATTTCATCAAAAAAGATAGTTAGAGTTTTAGAATCTCACAATTCATTGACGGGACTTATTATTGAAAATTTAAAGATCAACAAAAATTTCAAAATTCTTGAATTTGATGGTATGTGGTCATCAAGCTTAACTGACTCAGCTACTAAAGGTAAGCCAGACAATTCATCACTAGATTTTTCATCTAGAATATCAACTTTAAATGATATGATGGATGTCACAACTAAACCTTTAGTTTTCGATGCAGATAATGGTGGTCAAATTGAACATCTCTCTTTTTTAGTAAGATCCTTAGAAAGATCAGGTGTTTCGGCGATGATAATAGAAGACAAAGTAGGACTTAAAAAAAATTCATTGTTCAAAAATCAGTCTAATACTAAACAAGATAAGCCTAGTATCTTTGCGAAAAAAATTAAAAAAATTTGTAAGTCCAGACAAAATAATGATTTTATGGTTATAGCTAGAATTGAAAGTTTTATCTTAGGTAAAAATTTAAAAGACGCCTTAAAAAGAGCTGAAATATATTCTAAAGCAGGAGCTGATGCTATATTAATCCACAGTAAAGAAAAAACACCCGCTCAAATTTTTTCATTTGCTAGAGAATTTAAAAAAAGTAAATATTTCATACCGATGGTATCTGTGCCGTCTACATATTCAAAAGTTTACGAAAAAGATTTAATCAAAAATAACTTTAAGATTGTAATTTATGCAAACCAATTATTAAGAGCAGCATATCCCTCAATGCATAATGCTGCAAAAAAAATTCTAGAAAAAGGGCGTGCTTTAGAAATAGATAAAAAAATCATATCCATAAAAGAAATCATTAATCTTATTAAAAATGATTAAAGTTGATACTTTAATTAAGTTGTTAAAAAAAAATAATTGTAATTTCTACACTGGCGTACCAGATAGTGTGTTAAAAGAATTATCTTCTTTTCTTGAAAGCAAAAATAAAAAAAGTCATTTAATTGCAACAAATGAGGGGTCAGCAGTTTCAATAGGTATTGGCCATTACCTTTCAACCAAAAGAATACCATGCATTTACATGCAGAATTCAGGTCTTTCAAATGCATTAAACCCTATTATATCGATTGCTCACAAAAACGTTTACTCTATCCCACTTATTCTTATCATTGGATGGAGAGGTTCCCCTAGAATAAAAGATGAACCACAGCACAATGTTAAAGGTAAAATTACACAGCAAATATTAAAATTATTAAATATTGATTATACAATTCTAAGATCAAATAAAGATCTTAAAAAATTTGATAAACAGATAAAAAAAGCAAAAAAGAATAAGAGTATAGTAGCTTGTTTGATTGAGAACGGAACATTAGAGAAAAAGTCAAAAAAAAGCAAAAAAAAAGATTTCTATAAGTTAAATAAAGAATTTTTCTTAAAAACCTTGTTAGAAAATCTTCCTACAAAATCCAAAATAATAGCAAGCACTGGTTATAACTCTAGAGAACTTTTGTATCTTAGAAATATGCATAAAATTAAAAAAACTAAGGATTTTTATATGGTTGGAGGAATGGGTCACACATCATCAGTTGCACTAGGATATTCTTTATCAACAAGAAATAAAACAATATGCATCGATGGAGATGGTTCATTTTTAATGCACTTAGGATCAATTAAATCAATAGCAACATTTGCCAATAAAAATTTCAAATATATTTTGTTAAATAATAACGCACATGACTCTGTTGGAGGGCAAAATACCTTTTCAAACAAAATTAAATTTGAAAAATTTGCTAAAAGTTTAGGTTTTCATAAATTTTTTTCAATTAAGAGTAAAAAAAATTTGAAAAGAAATATTAAAAATTTTTTAAATAATGCGAGTTTAAGTTTTTTAGAAGTCAAAGTTGCCAATAGCAAAATAAAAAGGTTACCAAGGCCTAAAGATTTGATAAAAATTAAAAATCAATTTATGAATTAATGGTAGATAAATTAATAGATGTACAGAAATTCATAGAAGATAGGGCCTTTAAAAAGATTTTTGTTTTATGTGGAAAAAAGTCTTTCTCTAACTCAGGTGCAGAAATTTTTTTAAAAAAAATAGTAAAAAATAAAGAGATAAATCTTTTTTATAAAAACTCTGAAATACCAATTCTTCCAGAACTCATTGAAATTGTAAATAAAATTAAAAAATTTAAACCAGATTTGATATTAGCGATAGGTGGTGGAACAGTAATTGATTACGCCAAAATAGCAAATGTAATTGAGGCGAAACCGGAACTTTCAAAGTTAATTGAAAATTATTCATATCCATTTGATGGTAAATTTACAAAACTTGCTGTAATTCCAACAACTGCTGGATCAGGTGCTGAGGTTACGTCGAATGCTGTCATTTATGTTGAAGGAATAAAACATTCTTTTGAAAGCGAATTACTAATTCCAGATTATTTTTTTCTTATACCTGAATTTTTGGTAACTGCCCCAAACAAAATAAAAGCTTCCGCAGGTTTTGATGCAATTGCACAAGCGCTCGAGTCTATTATTGCAAGAAAATCAAATAATGAGAGTGTTGATTTTGCCACTAAATCATTAAAGATTTCAATAGAGAATTATTCTTCCTTTATTAAAAAACCTAATTTAGAAAATGCAGCTAAAATGAGTATAGCCTCAAATTTAGCTGGTAAGGCAATTAATATATCAAAAACTACAGCACCTCACGCTGTTTCATATCCTTTTACCTCTCTGTTTAATATTAGCCATGGACATTCTGTTGGGCTTTTTTTTGAAAAATTTTTTAAATTTAATTTCTCTAACATAAATAAAGCAGACACACCATTTGATTTAAAAGAAAGGTTTAATTTAATTTTTAATTTATTCAATGTATCAAATATCAATGATTTCAATTCAAAAATATCATTATTGAAAAAAGAGGCCGAACTAGAGGATGATTTACATAAACTGAACATAGATATCAACAAAAGTTCAAAGAGCATAATTAATGGAATAAATCTATTAAGACTCGGAAATAATCCTATTAAAATTAACGAAAATGATATTTACAACATCATCTTAAATCAAAACAAAAAAGTTTAAAATGAGAATATCTATTTCAAATCAAATTGTAAAAAAATATTTTTCAAATAATACTTTGTCTCAATTTTATAATGAAATTTTTTGGTTAAAAAAATTAGAAAAATTTAGCTTTGTACCAAAAATCAAAAATATTGATTATAGAAAATACATTATATCAATATCTAATGAAGGGAATGAAATTTCAAAACGAAATAAACCTCATGATTGGCCAAAACAATTAAATAAAATTTTGCACATTCTAAAAAAAA
>CACJYQ010000022.1 GCA_902597725.1 uncultured Pelagibacteraceae bacterium | reverse complement strand
TCTGATGATGAAAAGGATTATGAATTTTTCTCAATGGCTTCAGGCTCATCAATTTTTGAAGAACAGACAAATTATTCTAGAGAAATTAAAAAAATAAAATCATCTCTTCTTTATAACGAATTACCCAATGAAATTAAAAATACTAAATCTAATTTAATTAAACTTGATGTTCAAGGTGCAGAACTAAAAGTTATAACTGGTCTTAAGGAATTGATTAATAATTTCGAAGTTATTATCCTCGAAGTTTCTCTTCACAAATATAATAAAGGATCTCCTTTATTTTATGAAGTCATCTCTTATATGCAAAATAATAAATATATTTTGTATGATATTTATGATTTAAAAAGATTGGGTAATATAGATTCATTTTTATTGCAGTTTGATTGTGTTTTTTTAAGAGAAAATTCTAATCTTTTAAAAGTTAAATTTTAATTTTTAATTATATTTTTATTTTATTAAGCGCATTATTTTTAAACAGATTTGCTTCTTTTATATATCTTCTAACCATTTGCGTTGTTTTATGACCCGTCATAGCCATTATACTTCGCTCATCTGCACCAGATTCAGCTGCTACTGTTGCAAAACCTGATCTTAAACTATGACCAGCAAAATTATTATTTTCTATACCTGCTAAATTAAGATATTCTTTTATTAACAAAACTACAGATTGATCGGTTAATCTTTTATCCGTTAATGATAAACCTTTAGAAAATCTTCTAAAAATAGGTCCACTTTTAATTTGAGAAACATCTAACCATTTTTTTAAATTTACAACAGGACAGTAAATTTTATTAGTGAAGTAGGGTAGTCCCTTGATCATCCCCTCGCCAAATTGATCAGTTTTGGATTTTTTAATAGAGATTTTTAGGCCTTCCTGTACAAATTCTAAATCTTCATGATCGATAGAAACTAGCTCTGTTCTCCTAAATCCGCCTCCAAAGCCAATTAGTATTATTGATTTATCTCTAAGTTTTTTTATTTCATCAACTTTTTGTTCATTTATTACATTAATAACTAATTTTAAATGATTGATTAATAACGGTTTTTTACCTTTCTGAATACTTCCTTTAACCCTTCTAATACCCAATAAATTTTCTACTATGATTGGATGTTTTGTATCTAGATAATGCCCTTTCAATTTATGCACCATACTTATTGAAACCAATCTTCTTCTTAAAGTGCTTATTTTTGAATTTTTGGAGAGGTGAGTAAGATACAAGGAAACTATTTTTGGTTCAGTCGGCAATGAATTTAGGCCATGCTTAGCACAAAAAGCTCCAAAGTCATTAAAATCAGATTTATAAGCTCTTAGAGTGTTATTTGCTTTAGAGTTTTTGAGGTTATTTAAAGTTGCCTCATTTAATAATTTTAGGTCTGTTGTTAATTCATTCATATTTTTACTATTGATAACAATTAATTATCGTTAGTAATATATCAAGTGATTTATAATGTCAATAGTTTAAATTATAAATTTATGGGTTCTATTGATGGTGAAATTCCAGCTGTATGGTTTTTGATAAGCTCAATTGGTTTTATTATTTTGAGTTTAATTCAATATAAAAATACTGGCAAAAGCATTAATACAATTTTTTTAAGCATAATGGCTATATTGTTTTTATTAAGCTATTTTATATTGCTTTTTAAAACTTGATTTATCCCCACTATTCACAATGAAATAAGAAAAAAATTAAGAATCACCTAAAAAGTGATACATTTAATAAATACTATTTGTTAAGTTAATTATGAATTAAGAGGCAACTCTTAACTGGCCAATTGGAGAAAAGCCGAGAGGTACAATTCCAGGGGGCAGAAAGCTTCACAGAGCATCGCTGAACATGTGGAGCGGGAGGCATGGCGGTAGCGCATCAACGACGTGCCAAAACAACTGTTCTTTGCACCCTTAAAAGTGCAAGGAAACAGGGGTTTTTCACCAATGATACTCAAAGGAACTAAATTTCAATTAAAAGTTTGGAAATATCTCAAGACTATCCCTAAAGGTAAGGTAAAAACCTACAAACAAGTAGCTATTAGCATAAAAAGCCCTAAATCAGCTCGTGCTGTTGCTAACGCTTGTGCTAAAAACCCATATGCCCCAAAAATACCCTGTCATAGAGTGATTAGATCAGATGGAGCTCTCGGAGGATACTCTGGAAGAGGTGGAATAAAGAAAAAGCTTAAATTACTTAGATCTGAAAAAGCAGCCATTTAGGCTAATTTTAAGAATTTTTTATGTTAAAAAACTCAGTAAAATCAACATTTTTTGATCTTTTTTCTTAATTTTCTCTCAAATAACATAATTCACCCTTTAGTTGTACCATGAATATGCCTACGCTTAAAATAGACCCCTATTTGGCCGTTTAAATGCTATATTCAATTAGTGCATCGCTTTACTATCTAACTATATCAACGCTTTTTTGACACCTCATTTTTTCAAGATTTCCTTTTTTTCTATGTTCAAAAAGTCCATATTTCTAACGATAATTTAATATTTTAAGATTTAGTTGAAAATTTTAAGTACTGAAACTGAAGTTAACTGTGTTTTAGATTTATAATATCTATATACATCAAATTCTTATTAAATTCTAAATTTTATAAAAATGTAATAATTACAATAGTTTACAATGAATAATATATGTAATACTTTATATATTAGTAAATAAATAATACCTATTATTTAATTTTTTTAACTATATTCTCTCTTCTAGAGATATAGATACCGCTTAATACAATAATAAATAATCCTAAAAAAGTCCAATTATCTGGAAAATCACTAAAGAAATAATAACCTATAATTATGTTAGTAATGATCTCAAAGTAGCTAAATGGAGCTAATTTAGATGCATCGGCGTATTTCAGAGATAAAATCAGAAATAGATGCCCAATACATGCAAAAATCCCAATGGCAGCCATCATAGACCACTGATTTAAAGTAGGGTTAACCCATACAAACGGCATTACTATAGAAACTATTATGGCCCCTACTACACCAGTTAATAAAAGAGTTAATAACGGATTATCTGAAGTACTTAATTTACGAGTAATAATTAAATAAAACCCATACATTATTCCAGTTCCAAGAGCCGCTATGCTTGCTAAGTTTATTTCTACAAACCCAGGTCTTATAACCACTAATGAACCTATAAATCCAATAATTACAGCAGACCATCTTCTAAAACCAACCTTTTCTCCTAAAAAAATTGGAGAAAAAGCTGTAACAATCAAAGGTGCAACAAAAGCTAAAGTTAATGCTTTTGCTAATGAAATTACTGAGATTGCATAAAAAAAACAGACATTAGCTGTTAAAAGAATTATACCTCTTATAAATTGTAATTTTGGTTTATCTGTCCAAACAAGATTTTCTCTAAAAAAGAAAAACATAATTGGAAGAGTAAATGCAACTGTAAAAAAATACCTTGCCCATGTAATTTGTAAAACAGGAAGGTCTGCACTTAAATACTTTGCAAATCCGTCCATAATTGGAAGCATTACCCACGCTAAAAGATTGAAAGTTATAGCCTTCATGAACTTAAAGGATATAGATTAATTAAAGTATTTTAAAGCAAAGAATACAACAATTGGAATTGTTATAAAAGACATCAAAGTTGAAACAACTATTGTACTAGCAACACTATCAACAATTTTTTTTGGTGAATACATGCTGCCAACTAAATAATTCAATATAGCGCTAGGCATTGCGCTTTGTATAAGTAAAACACCTGCAGCCAATCCAGACAAATCGAAATTATAAATCACAGCAAATGCTATTGAAGGTCCTATTATTACCCTACATAAGGATAAAATAATTGAGTTTTTTAATGAAAATTTGAATTTAGTAAGAGCAATACCTAATGACATTAAAACTAAGAAAATTGTTGCGTATGTTAAAAGGAATGTTGTGTTCTCAAGGAATAAAGGTGTGTCAATTTCAAAATATAAAAAGAAAACAGATATAATAATAGCGTACACAGGTGGACTTTTAATTAAAATATCAAAAGAAAAACTTTTTTTTGCTAAAAAAACACCTAGCGTAAAATGGAACAAAATTATTACAGAAGCTATAGCAGAAGCAACACCAAGCCCTTGAGTACCATATGCAAAAAGGCAAATTGGAACACCCATATTACCGGTATTTGGTAGAATTAACGGAGGAAGCTCCATACTTAAATCCTTTTTAAGAAAAAAAAGAAGCAAAAGTCCAACAATTGCAAAACCTGCAATCATTATTATAGCATAAATAAAATAATGAATAAAAATATCTAAAGTAATTCCAGTTGTTGTTACAGTATAAAAAATCATTGCTGGTGTACCAATGTTACCAGCAAAATTTGTTATGAAATTAGTATCGAATTTAGGGTTTTTCTTACCAAGATAATAACCAACGCCAATAACAAAAAAAACGGGAAAAATAACTTCAAAAATTTTAATATAAATTTCCATTAATTATATAGTCTAATTAATGTTGGAAATTTTAAAATATTTCTGTTCTTTCTAAATATTGATAAACAATTTCTAGCGTTTTTTTCTGATGTTTTATGGGTAATTATGACAATAGTAGCTGAATTTCTTTTTTTATCAGGTGTTTGTATAATTCTTTTTACAGACATTTTATATTTAGCCAATCGATTAGTTATAGAAGATAAAACACCTTGTTTATCTTTAACTTCGAATCTTAAATAAAGAGAATTTGAGTAGTCATCATTATTAAAAGCCTTCACGATTTTTCTTTTATTTGACGAAATTCCAAAGGGATATTTTATATTTCCTCTAAGAATAGACAATAAATCAGATAATAAAGAGGATGAAGTAGGTCCTGGTCCTGCGCCCTCCCCTTGAAGTACGCTCTCACCAACAGGTTTTCCCTCGGTAATAACAGCGTTCATAACACCATTTACATTACCTATGTATGTGTCTTTACTAACTAAACATGGATGAACAGTTTCAAATAATCGATTATTTACCATTTCACATATACCAAGTAACTTAATTCTAAGATTTAATTGATTTGCAATTTTAATATCTTTTAAATCAATATTTTCTATACCTTCCATTATACATTTATGGTGTGAAATTTGATTATTGAATGCAAGAGCTGATAAAATCCTAACTTTTGCGAAAGCATCAAACCCATTCAAATCTAATTTAGGATTACCAGGTTCAGCATAACCAAGTTCTTGAGCTTTTTTTAAGACTTTATCAAAAGTCTGATTTGAATTTTCCATCTCTGTTAGAATATAATTAGTTGTTCCATTTAAGATTCCATAGACTTTCTTTATCTTATTTGTAGCTAAACCCTCTTTAATCGTTCTAAGTATTGGAATTCCTCCAGCAACAGAGGCTTCAAATTCTAAATTTACATTATTCTTCTCAGCTAATTTAGCCAATTCGTTACCATGTTTTGAAATTAAAGCTTTATTTGGTGTTATAACATTAATCCTGTTTTTTAACGCCATCACAACAATTTTTTTTGAAACTCCATCGGATTGGCCAATAGACTCAAATAAGATATCGATCTTTTTTTCTTTTAAAATTTTAAAAGGATTAGTATAAAAAATTTCTTTATTAATATTATATTTTCTCTTTTTATTTTTATTTTTTGCAGAAATTGCAACGATATTTATCTTTTTTCCTGTTTTTGTT
>CACJYQ010000021.1 GCA_902597725.1 uncultured Pelagibacteraceae bacterium | reverse complement strand
AAAGATTTACAAAAAAATGTTTGGGATTATTCTCCTAATTTAGAAACTCACACCGTTGAAACACATATCTATAGGCTGAGAAAGAAAATGAAAGAAATTTTTGGTGATGAAAATTTTATTTTTAACAATGATAATGGTTATTCGATCAATTGATATTACTAAATCCTTGCTCCAATTTTTTGAATAATTTTAGAGGATAACTCCGTTCCTTTAATCAAACAATCTTTTGGCTCAAAATTATTAATCACACCGTGCAAGTATCCTGCAGCAAACAAATCTCCAGCTCCTGTTAAATCTCTTATCCTTAAATCAGTCTGAGCTTTTATTTCTGATATTTCATTCTGATTAATTGAAATAGCACCTTTTTCACCCCTTGTGATTACAATATTTTTTTTTGTTTCTTTTGAAAACGAAATAGCTTCATCAAACGTTTTAGCATTAATTAATGATAAAATTTCTTGTTCATTTGCAAAGATAATATCCAATTTATTTTTTACTAATTCTAAAAAATTTGATCTATGTCTTTCTACGCAAAATAAGTCTGATAAAGACATAGCAACTTTTTTTGAGTGTGTGATCGCTTTGTCAAAAGCTTTTCTAGGATCACCTTCATCCCATAGATAACCTTCCAAAAAAACCATTTCTGTATTTTTAATATCCTCTTCTTTAATATCTTTATCATTGATTTTTCCTGCTGTGCCAAGGAATGTGCACATTGTTCTTTCAGAGTCCGGTGTAATTAAAATTAAGCAAGATCCAGTTGGAATCTGCTCCTCTTTTTTTTCATATAAAAATTTTACTTTCTCTTTATATAAACCTTCTTCGTATTTTTGGCCTAGTTCGTCATCGCTTATTTTTCCAATAAACCCAACATCATTTTTTAATTGAGAAAGACCAACAATTGAATTTGCAACAGAGCCACCCGAGATAGTTTCCTCAATTTTTAAAGATGAAAGTAACTTTTTAAATTCTACTTCATCAACTAACTTCATAGTGCTTTTTGTGAGTGAATGATTTATTAGAAATTCATCTGATACTTTACAAAGCACATCAACAATAGCATTTCCAATTCCTAAAATTTTCATTAAGGTTTTTTTGCAATAAATGGTTTTTTCCGATTAGGATAACAAGAAGTACAAATTTTACAACTTAATCCATAACAACTTCTAGCTTTACAATATTCCCTTCCATAATAGATTATTTGTAAATGTAACTTGTTCCAATATTTTTTAGGGAATAATCTTTTTAAATCATTTTCTGTTTGAACAACATTTTTTCCATTTGTTAACCCCCATCTCTGAGCTAACCTATGAATATGAGTATCTATAGCAAAAGCTGGATGACCAAAACCTTGTGACATTACCACGCTAGCAGTTTTATGACCTACACCTGGTAATTTTTCAAGTTCTTCAAAAGTTTTGGGTACTTTGCCATTATAGTCTTTCACCAGTATTCTTGATAAATTATAAATACTCTTTGCTTTAATCCTGAAAATACCAATTTTTTTAATTAACGTTTCTATTTTTTTTCTCCCTAATTTAATAAAATGTTCTGGTTTATAATATTTTGGATAAATATTTTTAGTGACATTATTTACATTTACATCTGTGCACTGAGCAGAAAGAAGAACAGATATTAGTAGAGTAAATACGTTTCGACTTTTGAGAGGGACTTCAATATTTGGATATGTTTTATTGAGTATTTTAAGTATTATTTTTGCTCTTTGAATTTCATTCATTATTTGAAATTCATTAAGTCTCTCATGGAATATAAACCAGGTTTTTTTTTCATTAACCAACGAGCAGCTGTAAGGGCACCCTCAGAATAAAGTGCTCTATCAAACGCTTCGTGATTAAGTTTTATTATTTCTTTGCCACTGGAAAATAAAACCTCATGTTCACCAATAATTTTACCTTTTCTCACTGAATTAAAATTTATTCTTTTTCCGTAAGGAAATTTTTTTTTATTTAAATATTTCTTACCAATAATTCCATGGAAGTTTTTATTTTTTCCTATTGCGATCCCTTGACCTAACATCAATGCAGTTCCTGAAGGATAATCCCTTTTAAACTTATGGTGAGCTTCGAAAACTTTACTTAGAAAATTATTACCTAAAGATTTTGATGCTATTTCAGTTAAATACATCAAAAGATTAATTCCAAGACTCATATTTCCGGCCTTAAGTATTGGAATTTTTCTTGAGATTTTTTTGATTATTTTTTCTTCTCTGAAAGTAAAACCCGTGGTCCCAATTATCACTCTTTTTTTTTGTTTTACAGCAATCTTGAGAACCTCAAGTGTGCATTTCGGAACTGTAAAATCAATTATTATATCACTGTATTTAAAGGCCTCTGGACTGTTCACTTGTGGTAAAACACCTGAAATTTTTTTTTTTTGAGCCTCATTTTCTGTGAGACTACTTATTTTAAATCTTTTATCCTTTCTAGCAGACTCAATTAGTTGCTGCCCCATTCTACCTAGACATCCTGTAATTGT
Source organism: uncultured Pelagibacteraceae bacterium (assembly GCA_902597725.1). GTDB lineage: Bacteria > Pseudomonadota > Alphaproteobacteria > Pelagibacterales > Pelagibacteraceae > Pelagibacter. The sequence continues at coordinate 4,207 of CACJYQ010000021.1, read as the reverse complement.
TAAATTTATTTTTCTAGCTTTCATATTGAAAAAACTTCAAGTCATTTTCATAATATTCGTTCATTTTCTTAATCATGCTTTCATCAAGATTTTTTTTCCAGTTATTTTCTGGTCCTTGATAAAAGAATTTTATTTTTCTATTGTCTTTCAAAGAATATACATTTTCCCCAAACTTACCTTCATTTTCTATGTTTTGCAGACTTTTAAAGTTAGTCGTATCGATAGCGTTTTTCAGCTTATTTTGATCAATTTTATTGTTAAATCTCATTAAGGTATTAACAAAAACTACTAGCTTTTCAAAAGTTTGAGCTGGATTTTTAACCATATCTTCATATCTAATTATTGTCTTTCTTAAAGTTTTGTTGCTTAACCAAGATCGGTAATTAATTCTCCAAGAGTTTACTATATTTGTTTTTGCATAGTTTTTTAGGTGTGGATAGTCTTCTAATACTTTATTTTCATCTTGCATAAATTTTAATGCCTCATCATAAGAATCTAAATCATTGTGATTTTTAACTGAAGTGATTACATTTCTTGGATCTCTGATGACATAAATAACTCCCAAGGTATATTCAGGTTTTGTAAAGTCATTTCCAAATGCAGTAATTAAAGAATTGTGTGTTTTTAAAAACTTCACTTTTTTTTGGTCGCGAATATCTTTTTGTGAAGTTTCCCAGTGTTTATGAATTTCGCCCTGTTTAATCTTTTCTTTAAAAAATTGTTTATTTGGGTAATCTTCTATCAAGTTTAACTTATTAATATCAAAAATTCCATTTTCGCTAAAATAGTAAGCGGTAAGAAAAGATCTGATCCAAGTATTTCCACTTTTTGGATATGAGGCAATCCAGATAATCATATTTATTTATTAAACTAGGTATTAATTATTTCAACTTAAATATTATTTTTGATGAACTAAAGTTGAATTTATTAACTTTTCCAAAAATCTTTTGCTTTTTGAAAAAATTTTTTGATACTTGGATTAGATTTATCGTTTTCTATTTCTCTGAATTTTTCTAAAAGACTTCTTTGTTCTTTATTCAAATATACTGGAACTTCGGTTTTAATTTGTACATACAAATCTCCAAAATCTCCTCTACGCATAAAAGGCATTCCCTTGCCTTTCAACCTAAATTGTTTACCATCTTGAGTTCCATCAGGTATTTTTATTTTTGCTTTTTTACCATCAATTGTTGGTATTTCTATTGTTGTACCAAGTGCTGCATCTGCTATGGAAATTGGAAACTCAAAAAATAAATTTACATCTGATCTTTTAAATAATTCATGAGATTTTACATTTATAAATAAATATAAATCACCACTAGCACCGCCTCTTGTCCCTGCTTCACCTTTGCCAGCAAGTCTAATTCTTGTCCCATCATCAACTCCCTTTGGTATTGTGACAGATACTTTTTTTGAAGTTTGAGTGTTTCCTTGTCCATTGCAGTCTGAGCAAGGATTTGTTATTTCTTCCCCACTTCCTGCACATTGAGGACATGTTTGTTGAACTGTAAAAAAACCTTGATTAGATCTTACTCTACCGTTTCCACCACAGTAAGTACATCTATCTGGGCTAGACCCAGGTTTAGATCCGTTTCCCTTACATGTGTTACATTTTTCTGATGTCGAAAATTGTATATTTTGTTTCTTCCCTGTGAAAGCTTCCTCTAATGTAATCGATAAATCATATCTAAGATCTGAGCCTCTATTATTTGAATTTCTTCCTCTAGAGCTCCTTCTCCCACCTCCAAAATCGCCAAAAAAATCTTCAAATATGTCTGAAAAATCTGCACCACTGAAACCTCCAAAACCACCAAACCCACCTTGTCCACCACCACCATTTTCAAATGCAGCATGACCAAAATTGTCGTAATTTTCTTTTTTAGATTTATCAGATAGAATTCCGTAAGCCTCACTTGCTTCCTTAAATTTTTCTTCGGCTCCCTTATCGCCTGGATTTTTATCTGGATGATATTTTACAGCTAACTTTCTATATGCAGATTTTAATTCTTCAGGGGATGCGCTTTTATTTACACCGAGGACGTCATAATAATCTCTTTTTGCCATTTATATACCTCGGAAGATAAATGTATGTTAAGCGCTCTTTTCTTTATTCTCGTCTTTTACTTCCTCAAAATCAGCATCAACAACATTATCCTCTTTTTTTCCTTTGTCATCTTTACCATCATCTTTGTTAGAATCTGGTTTTGTATTTTGTTGTGATTTATATATTGCTTCTCCAAGTTTCATTGAAGCTTGAACCAATGCCTCAGTTTTTTTCTTTATATCATCTGTGTTTTCACCTTTAAGAGCCTCTTTTAATTGACCTGAAGCATCTTCAATAGCTTTTTTGTCGGCTTCAGATACTTTGGAACCGTGCTCTTTAAGATTTTTATCTGTAGAATGAATTAACGTATCTGCTTGATTTCTTACATCTACAGACTCTCTTTTCTTTTTATCAGCTTCTTTGTTGGCTTCAGCATCTTTTACCATTTTCTCAATCTCTTCATCACTTAACCCACCTGAAGCTTGAATTTGAATTTTTTGTTCTTTTCCAGTACCCTTATCTTTCGCTGAAACATTAACGATACCATTCGCATCAATATCAAATGTAACTTCAATTTGAGGAACACCTCTAGGTGCAGGTGCAATTCCAACAAGCTCGAAGTTTCCTAAAATTTTATTATCAGCTGCCATCTCTCTTTCACCTTGCAACACTCTAATGGAAACAGCAGGTTGATTATCTTCAGCAGTTGAGAATACTTGACTTTTTTTAGTAGGAATTGTTGTGTTTTTTTCAATTAATTTTGTAGAAACTCCACCTAAAGTTTCAATACCTAAAGAAAGAGGCGTTACATCTAATAATAATACATCCTTTACATCACCTTGAAGAACACCTGCTTGTATTGCAGCACCCATTGCTACAACTTCATCAGGGTTAACACTTTTATTAGGTTCTTTCCCAAAGAAATTTTTTACCTCTTCGATTACCTTAGGCATTCTAGTCATACCACCAACCATTACAACTTCATCGATTTCATTGGCAGCAATACCAGCATCTTTCAATGCAGTTTTACATGGTGGCATTGTTTTAGCTATAAGATCTTCAACTAGCGCCTCAAGTTTTGCTCTTGTAAGTTTTAAATTAATATGTTTTGGACCAGTTTTGTCAGCTGTAATAAATGGCAAATTAATATCAGTTTGTTCTGCTGAGGATAATTCAATCTTAGCTTTTTCAGCTGCTTCTTTTAATCTCTGGAGAGCAAGTTTATCTGATTTCAAATCTATTCCATTATCTTTTTTAAATTCCGCAATTAAATATTCAACTACAGAATTATCAAAATCTTCACCACCTAAGAATGTATCTCCATTGGTTGATTTAACTTCAAAAACTCCATCACCAAGTTCAAGTATTGAAACATCAAACGTTCCACCACCTAAGTCGTAAACTGCAATTTTTTTATTTTGTTTTTTATCTAAACCATAAGCTAATGATGCAGCAGTAGGTTCATTTATAATTCTTAAAACTTCTAGACCTGCAATTTTTCCAGCATCTTTTGTTGCTTGTCTTTGAGCATCATTAAAGTATGCAGGAACAGTAATTACAGCTTTTGTAACAGCTTGGCCTAAATATTTTTCTGCCGTTTCTTTCATTTTTTGTAAAATAAAAGCTGAAATCTGAGAAGGAGAGTATTTTTCACCTTTAGATTCTATCCACGCGTCTCCCTTTTCTGAATTGACAATCTTGAATGGAGCAGCTTCTATATCTTTTTTAACAGTTGGGTCATCAAAGTTTCTTCCAATAAGTCTTTTAACTGCAAAAATAGTATTTTCAGGGTTGGTTACAGCCTGTCTTTTAGCTGGTTGACCTATTAATTTCTCTTTTTCATCAGTAAAAGCAACAACAGATGGTGTTGTTCTAGCACCTTCAGCATTTTCTAAAACTTTTGCTTGGCTTCCCTCCATTATAGCCACGCAGGAGTTTGTTGTTCCCAAATCTATTCCAATAATTTTACTCATAATTGTTAATTCTCCTCGTCATATAAGTGTTATTTTTAATTCTACAAGCTGTTCCAATCATTATTTAGTCTCCGAATTCTCTTTAGTTTCCTCTGTTTTGGCTGTTTTTTCTTGAGTTTTCTTAGCTACGCCAACTAAAGAAGGTCTTAGTAATCGATCTTTGATTGTGAAACCTTTTTGAATTTCTTGA
>CACJYQ010000020.1 GCA_902597725.1 uncultured Pelagibacteraceae bacterium | reverse complement strand
ATATTTACACGTAGAAATTTCCTCTAGAGAGCTTGAAAGTAAAATTCTTTTAGCTGCATTAGCGGCTGAAAAAGGTCATAACGTTGTGATTTCAGAATTAAATTTATTTAAAGCAGCTCTTGATAAAAAATTAATACCAAAAGGAATTTTTCATGCAAAATCCTTAACCCCGAACATTAATTTAATTGCTAGACATCAACAAATGATTGATGATGGATTTCTCGTTACAAGTATTGATGAAGAGGGAGGTATACTTGATTATGAATATGATGAGTTTGCTAAAAATAGATATTCAGATAAAACCTTGGAGCAATCATCTGCTGTTTTTTGTTGGGGATCTGAAGACATAAATACCTTAAAAAAGATTTACCCTAAACATGTGTCAAAAATCCACAAAACTGGTTCCCCAAGAGTTGACCTTTGGAAATCTCAATTTTCAAGAATTTTTGATCTTCCTCCTATTGCTCTTTCAAAACCTTTTCTTTTAGTTTCCTCAAACTTACATACCGTAAATTTTAGAAAACCCTTTTATCAATGGGGAGGATTTAAATCGTATAAAACGAGTGATGAGCGCAATTATTTTGAAAGTGATCCGCATAATTTTAAAAAACAATTTCAAAAAGCATCAGAAGACAATTTAAAGCTTGCTGCTTTTGTTGAGGCAGTACATTTTTTAGCAAAAAATAATTCTAAATACGAAATAGTTTTTCGACCTCATCCTTTAGAAAATTTAGATGCCTGGAAATTTTATCTAGGTAAGATCCCGAACGTTCATGTTATTAGAGAAGGCTCAATTAATCCTTGGTTAAATAATGCCTTTGCAGTCATGCACAACAGCTGCACAACAGCTATTGAAGCTAGTATTAATGGCAAAGAAATAGTCACCTTTATACCATTTAAACAAAATCAATCTTGGGGAGAGGTCGCAAACAGCCTTGGATATAAAGCAGAAACGCTAGAGGATCTAAAGAGTAAAATTGATGAAATTTTTGAAAATTCTCAAAACCCTAATCAAATCGATGTAAATAAAAAAATTCCACAATTGTTAGTTGCTAAAATTTATCTTGATGAAAATGAACTAGCCGCAAAAAAAATTCTTAAAGTTTGGGAAGACCTTGCGCAAATTAATAATTTAAAAAATTTCAGCTTAGCAAAATTTGAATTTTTTCTTAAAACTCATAAAATTCGTAAATTTTTCAAAGAAACTTTTAAAAGGAAAATTTATATTAAAGAAAACCTAAAGGAAGACGATTATAAATTTCCTAAACTAGACATAATGAAAATTAGAAAAACTCTTAATAAAATGCAAAATATATTAAAATTACAAAATAAACTAGAATGTAAACAGCTTCACGATAGGACTATATTAATTAAAAAATCATAAATTACACTAAATAGGATTTTTTTTTATAGTTTATTGAAATTTATAATGTTAATAAAATCATTAAAAAATTACAGTTTATTAAAATGGGAAAGTTTAAGAAAATTTTATTTATTTTAACAAATAAAGAAAAAAAACATTCTTTATTTTTACTAGTCATGGTTTTAATAATGGCTTTTCTTGAAATGGTAGGAGTAGCATCAATAATGCCTTTTATGTCAGTATTAACAAATCCTGACGTTGTTGAGACAAATAATCTTTTAAATAGTTTTTATAAATCATCAATTATATTTGGTATAAAAGACAAAGAAGAGTTTCTATTTTTTTTAGGTGTTATAGTCATGTTAATGCTAGTATTATCACTGATTTTTAAAGCAATAACATTAATTTTTCAAATTAGATTTAGCTCAAAGTGTCAATATAGATTATCTAAAACTTTTATTGAAAATTATTTAAATCAACCTTATGTTTGGATATTAAATCGTCATAGCGCTGAACTTGGAAAGACAATACTTTCTGAAATTAATGTTGTTATTTCAAAAGGACTTAAACCGCTCATTACTTTAATCACACAATTAGCTGTAATTTTTACACTTATAACTTTATTAATCATTGTAAATCCTAAACCTGCAATAATAATTGGAGTCTCATTTGGTCTTATATACTTCACAATCTATAAATTAATACGTTCTCTGCTTACTAAAATTGGTAAAGAAAGACTAATGTCTAATGAAATGCGTTTCAAATTAGTAATTGATGCATTTGGAGCTTTTAAGGAATTAAAAATAAATAGATTAGAAAAAATTTTTGTAAACAGATTTTCAAAACATTCAAAAATTTTCGCAAAACATCAAGCCTCTGCACAAATTATTCCAGTGCTTCCACGATTTTTTCTTGAAGCAATTGCATTTGGAGGCATGTTATTAGTAATTCTCTACTTAATGAAACAAAGTAATGATTTCTCAAATGCATTACCTTTAATTATTTTGTATGCTTTTGCCGGTTATAGACTTTTACCTGCGTTTCAACTTATTTATAGTAGTGTTGCACAATTACGTTTGGTTGGACCTTCGCTCGACTCTGTTTATAATGATTTGAAAAATTTAGAACCAATTAGCACTCAAGAAAATAAAAATATTATTTCACTTAATAAAAACTTAACTTTAAATAAAATTAAATTTAGTTATCCAAATTCACCTAAAATAATTTTAGAAGATTTAGACTTAGAAATTCCAGCTAATAACAAAATTGGCATAGTTGGTACAACCGGGAGTGGAAAAACAACGATAATAGACATTATTCTTGGACTCTTAGTAGCTCAAAAAGGAACAGTGGAAATTGACGGAAAAAAAATAGACAGGCAAAATATCAGAGCATGGCAAAAGTCAATTGGTTATGTTCCTCAGCAGATTTTTTTGTCGGATGATACTATAGAGTCAAATATTGCATTTGGAATTGATCGAGAAAATATTAATCACGATGCTGTTCGAGAAGCTGCAAAAATTGCTAATCTGCATAAATTTATTTCTGAAGAATTGCCATTAAAATACAAAACTAAATTAGGGGAACGTGGTATTAAATTGTCTGGAGGTCAACGTCAACGTGTAGGAATTGCAAGAGCATTATATAGCAAACCCAAATTACTCATTTTGGATGAGGCAACAAGTTCCCTGGATAATATTACGGAAAAGGCTGTAATGGAAGCTGTAAATAATCTTGATAAAGATATAACAATTATTCTAATAGCACATCGCTTAAGTACTGTAAAAAATTGCGAAAATATTTATGTGCTTGAAAAAGGAAAAATTAAAAATTCTGGAACATTTGAGGAATTGAGTAAAATTAATGAGTTGTTTCAATGAAAAAATATTAATTAATTAACTATTTAGGAATTTTGAACAATTTAATTTAATTTTTTTTTCATTATTAAAATCACCAAAATAATATCTTATTGTTTTTTGACTATCTTTGTTTGCCAAAGGAAATAAGGCTGTCTTTTTGTGTAATCTCAAAATTTTTTTTTCTAATTTTTTTTCATTATTAATAATTATTTCTTTATTAAATTTATATAAATATTTTTTTAGAGATATGTTTTTTTCAAAAAAAGGTGTAAAGACATACTTGCCGTTTATAAGTGCCTCAAGTGTAGAACTAGAATTGAGCCCTATAACAATATCAGCCTCATTGATATATTTGGTAGCATTACCTACTTCAATAACTTTTATTTTTTTATCTATTTTTATATGAGACTTGTATAATAAAGGATTTTTATTTTTTCTTTTTATACAAATTTTGAATTGTTTATTATTAGAAATTTTATTTAGAACTTTGATTATTTTATCATAAGTTAAATTAAAATTTAAGTGTTCAAATTTTTTACTTGAAGGAAATCCTAATCTAGGATCAAAGGACAAAAATAAAATATTATTAATTCTTTTTTTCTTTTTTTTACTTTTATTTAAAAATTCAACAACTTTTGGATAGCCTATTACCTCAACTTTTTTTTTGTTATTAGTATTCATGTTAACAAACATTTTTTTCATAGGTTCATTGTAAACGCTTATTTTATGAAAATATTCACATGCCTTTTTAAATTGTTTTGATTTACTTCGATATAAAAGATCTGGCTCAGAACCAAAACATTCTTTATTCCAAAGTTTAACTGGAATATCATTATTATTGCATCCGGCATAAAGGGGATACTCTGTACTATAGAAATATGCAAAAGTAAGAAAGTTTAATTGGTTGTGTTTAAAAAGTTTTTTCAAATGATAAATTACTTCTGTCCAAAATTTTTCTATTTCCATCCTTCTATTTTTAGCAAGATCATAATAATTGAATCTATTAGTATGACTAAGTTTGGCATAATTGAAAAAAAGTTTTTTCTTATTCATAAAATGAAAAAAAACTAATTTAATTAATTTTCTTCTCATAAATTTTAATTGAGGTAATTTATTTGAGTCTTTCTGAACAATTTCAAGATCTTGTCTAGCTCCAAGCATTCTATCAAGAATAATGATCACCTTTTTACTTTTTGACTTGTTTCTGAATAATTCTGGTTGAAAAAAGGACATTTTTAAAAGAAATGCACAAACTTTTGGAAGGTTGAAATAACAAGAAAAAAAGAAAAAACAATGATGAAAGAATATGTAAGCATCATAAATTTTTTTTTTCATAAATATTGAAAATGTTAATTACTTTAAATCATACTAATAAACAAGCTAACTATCATTCTATCTTACTTTGATAAAAAATTAGCTAGCCTTGAACTTAATGCACAAATTGTCATTGTAGGATTCACGCTCCCTGAGGTAGGGAATACAGCGCTACTACAAACATAAATATTTTTCAAACCTCTTATTTTTAGATTTCTATCTACATTAGAGAGTTTGTTATTATTACTATATCTTAAGCCTCCCATGTGGTGGGATGCATCCTCTATTTTATTTCTAGCAATATTAATTTTCAAATTTTTTTCAAATTTAGGGTTATGACTAAAATATTTTTTAATTTCACTTGAAAGAAAATTAATTGTTCTTTTATCATTTTTACTTAAACGTAATTTAACATATGTTTTCTTTTTTTTTAAAGTTACTAAATTATTTATATTTGGTTTCATTTCACAAAATACCCTAACCTTATAGGAAATCTTATTTTTAATAATGTTTTTTAAAATTGGAACATTTATTTTACTTAATAATTTGACAATTTTTCCAGATGACTTTTCAAATCTAACATATGAATTTAATAAGTTAAATTTTTTTTGAAAATTCTTTCTCAAAGAAATACCATAATATTGAATGTTATTTTTTTTTTTTGTTAATTCAAATTTTTTAATTAAATCAACTCTAGGATATTGTAGATATCCTAGATTAAATTTAGGATGATCCATAAAAAACTTACCTACTATATTTTTATTTTGAATATTCTTAATTTTTTTTTGATTTATAGAATTTTTTATAAGGTTGATTGACTCAATACCTCCACAACATACAATCATTTTCTTAGCACTAAAATACTGTTTATCTCTGTCAGTATAAGCTCTGGTTAATTTGCTGTTTTCATCAATTGAGCATATTTTACAATTATAAATTAAATCTATTTCTTTATAATCAATAAATTTTCTAAAATTTAAAGGATATATCGACCCAATAAATTGTCTTACTTCAAAAGGAATTTTGAACTTCTTTTTTTTTAATTCATCAAAAAAAAAATTGAATTTTTTATCTACTTTTTTATATTCAGCTATCAAAGATTTGTACTTTAAAGGCCATAAATTTTTTTTTTCATTATTCCATCTAGATTTCATTTCAAATTCTTCGAAATAAGATGATATGTTTGACCATATAGTTGATGATCCTCCTACTGTAAATGCACGTGATTTTAATTTTATCTTTAAGTGCTTACTAAATACCTTTTTATATTTTTTTTTATGATAATCACCATCTTCAATTATTAAAATTTTTGATTTTTTTTTTTTTGAAATTATATTTTTGTAAAAAGATACTCCTGCTGGGCCAGATCCAATTATTATATAATCATATACTTTTTCAAATATTTTTAAATTTTTACCATTAACTTGATCATAATTAATTTTCATTTTTTTTTATTGAAATTATTTTATCATTTATATGATTTACATTTAAATTTTTTATTTGTTTTAAATCAAAAAAGTAAAGTTGATCCCTCAAGTCATTTGATTTACCAAATACATCGATTGATTCTATTTGATCCTTATAAACTAGCTCTATAAATTTGTCCGGATCACAGAAAGACTCACTCATATCTAAAATAGGCCAATTATATTTTACTATTTTGAACTCATTTTGTAGTTTTTTTAATATTATTTCTGAGTCACAAAAAAAAGGTATGCCATAGTGAAATCCACCTATATTTTGGTAATTACTTATTTTGGGAAAGTATAAACTTTCAAGATCGCTCAATTTGTGATGAATAAATTTTATTTTTTCTGCAAAAAGTTTGTTTCTATTTTTCAGGTTTTTGAGATCATTTAAAGCAGTTATAGCACCTAGTGGATTCATTCTTCCTTTTCCAAGAAAACCTATTGTTGATAGTAAATTTGAATAATTTTTTGTGTTTTGTATTTTTCTATTTAAATGAGAAAGATAAATTAGTTTATCATAAATTTTTTGGGAATTAGTAAAAACCATACCACCTTCTCCAGCACTTATTGCTTTATCTCCCTGCATACTCATAAAAGATCCTAAACCCTCATTTCCGACATATTTGTTATTTGAAATTGCACCTTGTGCATGGCTTATATCCTCGATCATAATAAGGTTCTGATTAATGTTTTTAATAGATTTTATTATATTATAATCTTGGGGCAATCCGTACGCATGGGTTATCAAAATAAACTCAGCTTCCAATATTATGTTTTGATTAAAATTTTTCTTGATTTGTAAATCTTTATCAAAATCTAAGTATATAGGAATAGCTCCTATTCTTAAAATTGATGAAATGACAGAAGGAAATGTAAGTTTTGAAATTATTATTTTACTATTTTTCTTTAAACCAACTGCATATAGCAGTGATGCGCATGCGGTTGTTCCATTAGAAAAAGTGAGGGCATACTTTGATCCAAAATATTTAGCTATTTTTGTCTCAAAACTTACCAAATACTTTGGATACTTCGTATTTTGTTTTAACAAACTATAAAAAAAAATAGTTAAAGAAGCCTTAATATTGTTAAAGCTAAGATATTCTTTTAAGTAAAAAAAAAATTTTTTTGACATAGAGTTTCTATTTTAAAGTTCTGAGTGAAACCATATCAGATTCTTTTACATTCTTATTTATTTTTTTACCCAATACTTTTGTTAAATCGTTAGGTTTTAAATTTATGAAGGGCCTTACTGCTTTAATATGTTTTTTTTCTAGAATTGTATTTTTTTTTAAATCTTGATTAAAATATAAAGATCTTCTCATTAGATCTAAATTTTTTTTTTCGCTTTTAGAAATTTTTTTACTATAATTAC
>CACJYQ010000019.1 GCA_902597725.1 uncultured Pelagibacteraceae bacterium | reverse complement strand
ACAATTCAAGGAAGAGATTTTGTAATAGCAACACTTGCAGCTCCAACAGTTATGAAAGAACCTGAAAAACCTGCTGAAGCTGAAACTGCAGAGGGTGAGGAAGGTGCAGAAGGTTCAGCTGCAGCGGCTGCCGATGGAGATAAAACTACTGCTGAAGGTGATAAAAAAGAGGGTGATGATAAAAAACCTGCTGATAAAAAACCTCCTGAAGAAAAAAAATAATCAACTAAATTGAAAATTAATCAATAGATCATGCTTTTATTTGTAGGATTGGGTAATCCAACGCCAGACAGTGAAAACAATCGACATAATGTCGGTTTTAAAATTATAGACGCTATTAACAAAAAATTTAGTTTGTCAAAACAAAAACCAAAATTTAAAGGTCTTTTAACCACTGGTAATATAGGAAATGTAAAAGTTTATGCCATTAAACCTTTGACCTTTATGAATAATTCTGGAATTTGTATTAGAGAACTTATTGAATATTTTAAAATTGATGCTCAAAATGTGATAGTTTTTCATGACGATCTAGATGTTGAATTTGGAAAAATCAAAGCTAAATTTGGAGGATCAAGCGCAGGACACAATGGAATTGCATCGATTGATAAGTTTATCGGCAAAGATTATTCAAGAGTTAGAATAGGTATTGGTAAACCCAAAGGAAACATCGAGGTTGCAGATTACGTTTTACAAAATTTTGACGAAGATGAGTCATTAGGTATTGAAAAAATATCAAATCATATAAATGACTCAATTTCTTTTCTTGTTGAAAAAAAGTTAGATCTTTTTTCTAGTACAGTAAATAATAAATAATGAGTTTCAAGTGTGGGATCGTTGGTTTGCCAAACGTAGGTAAATCTACTCTTTTCAATGCATTGACCAATTCAAATAAAGCTCAAGCAGCTAACTTTCCATTCTGTACAATTGATCCAAATATTGGTGTAGTTAGTGTGCCTGATTATAGATTAGAAAATTTAGCCAAAATTTCTAAATCAAAAAAAATTATACCTACTACTATTTCTTTTGTTGACATAGCTGGTCTTGTAAAGGGTGCATCTAAAGGTGAAGGTTTGGGAAATAAATTTTTATCTCATATCAGAGAAGTAGACGCTGTAATACATATGATTAGATGTTTTGACTCTAGTGATATTCAAAATGTAAATCCTACAGTTGACCCTGTTAGAGATCTTGAAATAATTGAGACAGAAATGAAACTTGCAGATTTAGAGTCCATTCAAAAAAGACTTGAGAAAAATAACAAAAAAAATATTGATGAGGATCAAATTAAAATTCTTCAAAGTTGTTTAGAATTAATTAATAATGATCAAGATTTAGCAAGTTTAAAATCAGAATTTACCAAAAAACAATTAAATTTAAGTGGTTTGTTGTCTTTGAAGCCCAAAATATTTGTTTGTAATGTTGATGAGAAAAGTGTCCAAAATGGAAACGGTTACACTAAATCGTTCTTAGAAAAATTTGGCTTAGAAAACACTTTGATTGTGTCGGCTGATATTGAAAATCAAATCAATGAGTTAGATAGTAAAGAAAGAAAAAACTACATGGAAATGATTGGTTTAAAGGATACTGGCTTAGATATGTTGATTCAAAAAGGTTATAAAATTTTAGAATTAAATACTTTTTTTACCTCAGGACCTGAGGAAACAAGGGCCTGGACTATTACAAAAAATTGTTTAGCTCCAAAAGCTGCAGGTGAAATACACACCGATTTTGAAAAGGGATTTATTAGAGCTGAGACTATTTCTTATAATGATTTTGTTGAAAATGATGGATGGGTAAATTCTAAAACAAATGGAAAAATGAGGTTAGAGGGTAAAGACTATATTGTTAAAGACGGTGACGTTTTAAACTTTCGTTTCAATACGTGACCAGATTCTCTTCATACTAAAATAAACTAAAACTGTTAAAATTATTAGATAAATTATTGCTTTAAAACCCATTTTATGACGTGTCTCTAGATGAGGTTCTGCAGTCCACATTAAAAAAGTTGTAACATCTTTTGCCATTTGTTCTACAGAAGCATTAGTACCATCTGAGTATTCTACTAAACCATCAGAAAGTTGATTGGACATTTTAATCTTATTTCCATAGATGTATTTATTATAATAAACACCATCATCCAAAGTCACTCCAGCTGGTGGATCTTCATATCCTTGAAGGAGTGAATAAATATAATCAACTCCACCACCTCTCGCTTTTACTAAAACAGTCATATCGGGAGGATATGCTCCACCGTTTGCAGCTTGAGCAGCTTTTTCATTTTCGTAAGGCATCACAAATTTATCTGACAACCTTCCTGGTCTCATAAACATTTCACCATCTGCATTTGGTCCATCTTTTACTTCGAAAGATGCTGCGATGGCTTTTGCTTGTTCCACTGAAAATTCAGGCCCACCCTCTTCAACTAAATTTCTATAACTTAGATATTTCATAGAATGGCAAGAAGAACAAACTTCTTGATACACTTGATATCCCCTTTGAAGTGCAGCCCTGTCAAACTTTCCGAAGGGACCCTTAAAACTCCAATCAGTTTTTAAATATTCAACTTTCTCAGCTGCATTAGAGTTAAATTGAAATCCAAAAAATAATGCTATTAAAAACGATATTCTAAAAAAATTTTTCACTGATCTTTAAAACTATCCTTTTTTTTCACCGCTGCAAGATTAGGTGATCCACCCAAAATTGGTTCGGTAATACTCAAAGGAACAGGTGTGGTCCTCTCTTTGAATCCTAAAACTGGCAGTACAACTAAAAAATGAAGGAAGTAATATGCTGTTGCAATCCTAGCAATTAATAAGTAAAGGCCCTCAGCTGGCATAGCTCCGACATATCCTAAAATTAAAACATCAGCCACTAAGATCCAGTAGAACTGCTTATATAAAGGTCTAAAGACTGCGGATCTAATTTTTGAAGTATCTAACCAAGGAAGTGCAGCTAATATTAAAATAGCAGACAACATCGCTATAACACCTAAAAGTTTATCAGGAACTGATCTCAGAATTGCATAAAAAGGTAAAAGATACCATTCAGGAACAATATGAGCTGGTGTTACAAGAGGATTTGCTTCAATATAATTATCAGCGTGACCTAAAATATTTGGTGTATAGAAAACAAAAAAAGCGAAAACAATCATAAACATCAACAACGCAAAACCATCCTTGATAACTATGTAGGGATGAAATGGGACTGTGTCTTTTGAAGGTTTTTTTATATCAATTCCAACTGGATTATTATTTCCAGGCACATGAAGAGCCCAAATATGTAAAACAACTAAACCTAAAATTAAAAAAGGAATTAAGTAGTGTAGAGTAAAAAATCTTGTCAGTGTTGGGTTATCAACCGAATACCCTCCCCATAACCATGTTACTATTCCCTCACCTACTAAAGGAATTGCACTAAATAAATTTGTAATAACTGTAGCTCCCCAAAAACTCATTTGTCCCCACGGTAAAACATAGCCTAGGAAAGCAGCTGCCATCATAAGCAGATAAATGATTATTCCGATAATCCATATAACTTCTCTAGGTGATTTATAAGAACCATAAAATAAAGATCTAAATATATGAATGTATACTGCTAAGAAAAACATTGAAGCTCCGTTTGCATGTATATATCTTATCAACCATCCATAATTCACATCTCTCATTATATGTTCGACACTTTGGAACGCCATATCAGCATGCGCAATATAGTGCATTGCTAAAACTAATCCGGTTACAATTTGAGTAATTAAACAAAAAGTAAGAATTCCACCAAAAGTCCACCAGTAATTTAAATTTTTCGGTGTTGGATAATCTGTTAAATGGTTTGCTAAAGTTAAAAGGGGTAATCTGTCGTTAAACCATTTTCCTACTTTTGATTTTGGTGTGTATTCGTGATCACTCATAAAAAATTATCCAATCTTAATTGTGTTAGCATTAACGAATTTATATTCTGGAATTTCCATGTTTGTTGGAGCTGGACCTTTTCTAATTCTTCCAGAGGTATCGTAATGAGAACCATGACATGGGCAGAACCATCCATTGTAATCACCTTTTTGATCCAAAGGTACACATCCTAAGTGGGTGCATACTCCAAGCATAACAAGCCACTCTGGATCCTTTGCACGATCTTCATCTTTTTCAGGATGCTTTAACTCTTCCAACTTAACAGATTTAGCTTCCGCTATTTCCTCTGGAGTTCTTCTTCTGATAAAAACTGGCTTTCCTCTCCATAACACAGTTATGGTTTTTCCTGGAGTGACTGTGCTCACATCAACCTCAGTGCTTGCTAATGCCTTTACTGAGGCATCTGGGTTCATTTGATCTATCATAGGCCAAATCACTGCACCTGCTCCAACGGCTCCAACGGCATAAGTAGCTGTAAATAAAAAATCTCTTCTTTTAGTTTTCTTTTCCACTTTTTATAGGTTCTTATAATTCTATATGTTGATTTAGGTAGTTAATATATGATTACATATAATAAAAAAGTATTATTTTTCTACTGATAGAATGACACATAATCTAATTAATGATGGGCCAAAAATTGCACTATTTGAACCTGATATTCCTCAAAATACTGCTGCGATCATAAGAACTTGCGCCTGTTTAGGGGCGAAATTAGAAATAATTGAACCTTGTGGATTTTTATTAAACGATAAGAGATTTAAAAGAGTTGTAATGGATTATATGGATGAAAAAGAGATTAAGTATTATAAAAGTTCTGATCAATTTTTTGATGAAAAACAGAAACAAAGAATTATACTTATGACAACAAAAGCCTCTAGCCCATATACAGCATTTAAGTTTAAAAAAAATGATACAATTTTATTTGGAAGAGAGAGCGCAGGAGTGCCTGAGTATGTGCATAAAATGATAAGTAATAGATTAAAAATTCCAATGAAAAATAACAAGCGATCTCTAAATATCTCTTCTTCTGTTGCTATAATATTG
The DNA here is from genome assembly GCA_902597725.1 of uncultured Pelagibacteraceae bacterium. Lineage (GTDB taxonomy): Bacteria > Pseudomonadota > Alphaproteobacteria > Pelagibacterales > Pelagibacteraceae > Pelagibacter. The sequence goes on along the minus strand of CACJYQ010000019.1, from coordinate 3,247 downwards.
GCTGAGTGCTTAAAACAAAACAAATTAATTTAAATGGACATAGAAATAAAGCAAAAATTAACAAGCAACTGGTTTAAATCATTGCAGGAGATGCTCTGTAAAACTATTGGTGATTTTGAAAAAAATAAGATCAGTTTTAAGTCGACTACATGGAAGAGAAATTTAAAAAAAGATGAGGGTGGTGGTGAATATAGAATTTTAAAAGATGGAAAAATTTTTGATAAAGTAGGTGTAAATTTTTCAAAAGTTTACGGAAAATTTCCAAAAAAATTTCAACAAAATATACCAGGTGCTAAAAAAGATCCTAGGTTCTGGGCATCGGGGATATCCGTTGTAATGCATATGAAAAACCCTTTAATTCCTGCAATGCATTTTAACACAAGATATATTTGTACGACATTTGATTGGTTTGGTGGAGGAATTGATGTTACGCCATCAAAAAAAGATAATAAAGAAAAAGAAGAGTTTCACAAAACTCTTAGAGATATGTGTAATCGACATGACAGAAATTATTATAAAAAATATAAAAAGTGGTGTGATGAATATTTTTATCTCCCTCATAGAAAAGAGCCCCGGGGAATAGGTGGTATTTTTTTTGATTATAAAAAAGATAATTTTGAAAAAAATTTTAAATTTGTTAGAGATGTTGGTGTTACCTTTGAGTTTATTTTTCAAAAAATTATTAATAAAAAAATTAAAAAAAAATGGACTTCTAAAGATAAAGAAAATCAATACTTTAAAAGAGGAAGATATGCAGAATTTAATTTGCTTTACGATAGGGGTACAAAATTTGGATTACAAACAGGTGGTAATGTTGAGGGAATATTAATGTCATTACCTCCTCACGCAAAATGGAAATAAAATGGATAAAGAACCAATTACTTTAAATGGCTTAAATAAATTAAAAGAAGAATTAATTTTTTTAAAAGAAAAAAAAAGACCTGAAATAGTTGCTGCAATTGCTGAAGCAAGATCTCACGGAGATTTGAAAGAAAATGCTGAGTATCATGCAGCAAAAGAGGAACAATCTCACAACGAGGGGAGAATAACAGAAATAAATGATATTATAGCAAGAGCAAACGTGATTGATGTTACTAAAATAAACAATGATGGCAAAGTAATTTTTGGTGCCACTGTATTTCTAGAAAATTTAGATACTGGTGAAAAAATAAATTATAAAATAGTTGGAAAAGATGAGGCAGATTTAAAAAAAAAATTATTATATTTTCAATCACCAATAGGAAAAGGTCTCATTGGAAAAAATAAAAATGATCTTGTAGAAATAAATACTCCCGCAGGAGTAAAGAACTTTGAAATTAAAGACGTTAAATATCTTTAACCTTTAACAATATTATCAATTTGTTTGTCAGAAATTTTAAAATTATTTCTTACCCACTCATCCTCAATTAATTTCAGCAAAGCTCCTAATTGTCTTCCCTCTGGTATTTTATATCTCGTCATCAATAAATTAGCTCCAACAGGCAGACTTGGCGTGACCTTATTCTTATATAATTCTAGTAAACTTAACAATTTTTTATCTACTTTCTTTATTTTTATAATCTTAAAATTTAAAATATCTAAAACTGCTTGTTTGCCCTCATAATATAAAACTTTATTTAAGTTAGCTTCATCTAAAGTTTTTAACCCGTCCTTCCCGTTATAAAAATTATTAATAGCGTAAGCTCTTTTTTGATCTTTTTTTGATATGTTATATTTATACAAGAAATATTCTAAATTATCTGTTTCATCTATTATCATTAGAAATAAAATGAATATAAAATCCAGATTAACAAATAATTCTTTCTTAACTTTGATTGCATTAATAACACTTTTTATATTCTTTAACTCTGGAAAAATTAGCAATATTAAGTCAATACTAAATTTATCTTTTGATAGTTTTTCTAGTTGATTTGATTTTAGTAATTTTTTCAACTCATCTAATAATCTCTCTTTAGATATAATAGAAATACCACTTATGTTAATTTTTATTACTTTAATTATTTCTTCTTTGTGAGGTTGTTTTGAGTAATTTAAGAAAAATCTTAAGTATCTTAATATCCTTAAATAGTCTTCTTTAATTCTTTTTTCAGGGTCACCAATAAATCTGACCTGCCCTATTTCAATATCTTTTTTTCCACTATAAGGATCGAATAAATTTCCGTCTAAATCAGCATAAATAGAATTAATAGTGAAATCTCTTCTCGCAGCATCTTTTTTCCAATCTTTTGAGAATTTTACTTTAGCGTGTCTTCCATCGGTAAAAATATCTTCTCTTAAAGATGTTATCTCAAACTTATAATTATCAATGATTGCTGTAATTGTCCCATGCTCAATTCCAGACTCGTAAAAATTTATGTTATTTTTTTTTAAGGTTTCAGAGACCTCTAACGGATTTAGATTTGTTGCTAAATCTATGTCGTCAACTTTCTCGTTATTCAATATTTTTCTCAAACAACCTCCAACATATCTAATTTCACTTTCAGATGAGTGAGTACTAAAAGCCTCAAAAATTTTTTTCACAGGCGTTGTTGATGAGAGTTTTTTGATATTATTCTTAAATGAGTAAAGGTTTTTTGAGCTCGAGAAAATTTTATTAAAAAAGTTTTTCATATTTGGCTGGGGCGCTAGGATTCGAACCTAGGATGCAGGTACCAAAAACCCGTGCCTTACCGCTTGGCTACGCCCCAATCTAATTTCGTATAACACAAAAAAAGTAATTTATATAGTTTTTGCAACTTTACACCAGCAATTTTTATATTTTCTACTAAATTTTTTTTTAACATCATCGCATAATTTTTTGGATTTAAAATATGCGACAATTGCTGAACCTGATCCTGTCATTCTTACAAAACTCTTATTTGAAGATTTTTCAAGAAAATGTTTGATATTTTTTAATTTTGGAAACTTAGATAAAGAAATTGCTTCAAGAGAATTATTGAGTTTTCTCAAATTATCAAAGCTAAACATTTTCTTAGAGGGTTTATTAAATCTTGGTTTTGTGAATTTTTTAACACATGAATATATCTCTTTTGTTGAACATCCAAAACTAGGTTTAACAATTAGCACATAAAAATTTTGGCAGTTTTTAAACTCTTTAATCTGATTGTTGGATTTAAGAATTGTAAAAGTAGAATTAAGACCAAGAGCTACATCTGAACCTATTGATTTACAAATTGAAATTAATTGTTTTTTACTGGGATTTATAAAGTTTTCTTTAATCAAATATTTTAATATATTTGCGGCATTC
>CACJYQ010000018.1 GCA_902597725.1 uncultured Pelagibacteraceae bacterium | reverse complement strand
CCACATACACCATGAGCACATGATCGTCTGTAAGCAAGAGTGGGGTCTATTTCATTTTTAATCTTATTTAAAATATCTAACACTTTAGATGGACAATTATCCATATCAACTTCATATGTATCTATTCTCGGACCTTCTCCTGATGATGGATCCCATCTATATACATTAACTTTTCTTAAATTTTTTGAGCCCGTTTTATCTTTAAAATATTTACCTTTTTTTGTTTTGGAATTCTCAGGTAAACTGATTTGCACCATTAATATACTCTCTCCTGAGGTGGAAAATACTGTACTTCATTAGTTAATGTAGACTTATGAACATCTCTATAACTTATTTTCGATTTTTTTCCATCACACCAAGCTAATGTATGTTGCATAAACTTCTCATCATCTCTTTTTGGATAATCTTCTCTTGCATGAGCTCCTCTACTTTCTTTTCTACTATAGGCAGAGTCAACTGTCACAACAGCTTGTCTTATTAAATTATCAAATTCTAAGGTTTCTACTAGGTCAGTATTAAATATTAAAGATTTATCTTTAACCGATAAAGAGTCCATTCCATCAAATGTTTTTCTTATTTCATCAACACCCTCTTTAAGTGTTTTTTCTGTTCTAAAAACTGCACATTTTGATTGCATTGTTTTTTGCATGGACAGTCTTAGTTCAGCAGTACCAATATCTCCATCAGAGTTTCTAATCTTATCAAAACGATCTAAACATTTTTGAGTTTCTGACTCACTAATTTCCTCATGTGGTGTGCCAGGTTTAATTAGTTCAGCAGCTCTTTTTGCAGCTGCTCTTCCAAAAACAACGAGATCAATTAAAGAGTTAGACCCCAATCTATTCGCTCCATGAACCGAAACACAAGCTGCTTCTCCTATGGCCATTAGTCCTGGAACAGTTTTTTCAGAACCATTTACAGTCAAAACTTCTGCTTTATAATTAGTTGGTATACCACCCATGTTATAATGAACTGTGGGAACAACTGGAATTGGTTCTTTTGTAACATCTACATTGGCAAATAATCTTGCTGCATCTGTTATGCCTGGCAATCTACTTTCTATAATTTCTTTATCTAGATGACTTAAGTTCAAATGAACATGATCTTGATCTTTTCCTACTCCTCTTCCTTCATTAATTTCAATTGACATTGACCTACTTACAACATCACGTGATGCTAAATCCTTAGCTTTAGGTGCGTATCTTTCCATAAATCTTTCACCTTTAGAATTTGTAAGATAACCTCCTTCACCTCTCGCACCTTCTGTTATTAATGTGCCGTGTCCATAAATTCCGGTTGGATGAAATTGTACAAACTCCATGTCTTGTAACGGTAGACCTGCTCTTAACACCATTGCATTTCCATCACCAGTGCATGTATGAGCAGATGTTGCAGAATAGTAAACTTTTCCATAGCCACCTGTAGCTATGATAACAATATGAGATCTAAATCGATGAATAGTTCCATCATTTAAATTCCATGCTATCAATCCTTTACATTCCCCATCTTTCATTAAAAGATCGAGAGCAAAATACTCAATAAAAAACTCTGTCTTATGTTTTAAAGCTTGACCATATAAAGTGTGCAAAATTGCGTGTCCTGTTCGATCAGCTGCAGCACATGTTCTTTGAACTATTCCATTTCCATAATTTTTAGTCATTCCTCCAAAAGGTCTTTGATAAATTTTGCCATCCTCTGTTCTACTAAATGGGACACCATATTTTTCTAATTCAATAACTGCCTTAGGAGCCTCTTTGCAAAGATACTCAATGCTATCTTGGTCTCCCAACCAATCTGCTCCTTTTACAGTATCATACATATGCCAACGCCAATCGTCTTCGCCCATGTTTCCAAGTGCAGCTGAAATTCCACCTTGCGCAGCAGAAGTATGACTTCTTGTTGGGAATACTTTTGAAATACATGCAGTTTTTAATCCTGCTTCACTTAAACCAACAGCGGCTCTTAAGCCTGAACCACCAGCACCTAGAACTACAACATCATATTCATGATCTATTATTTTATATGAACTCATAAGCTAGATATTAATATAATTGTAATTAAAGGAATTACTACTGCTGATGCATATAAAAGCTTATTTGCGACACTTTTGATTTTATCATTTTTAATATAATCCTCAAAAACCTCACTTATACTTAAAGCTGAAAAAAAATAAGCATTTATTATAAAAATACTAAACAAAAATTTAGATAAAGGCTTTGTAAAAAATTCTATTAAATTTAAGTATTCTTTATCATAAATCGTTGTGAAATTTAAAATAAACCATGTCATCAATGGAATTAACAAAGCTCCACTTATCTTTAAAAAAATCCATTTTTTAGTTGCGGTAATCATACTAAATAAAATTTTTTCCTAATGTAAAAAAGATAATTGTCAAAATTATTGATCCCAATATTACTATTAAACCCGTAATTCTAGTTATCTTCAGTTCAAAACCATAACCTAGATCCATTATCAAGTGTCGGATTTCGCTTAATATTTGAAATGAAAAAGACCATGTGATTCCCAAAATTATAAATTTTCCAAATAATGATTTTAAAAATAAATTAATTGCTTCATAATTATTTTCACCAAGAAGAAGTAAGCAAGACCAAATGCAAATAAAAGTAATTCCAATAATATTTATTATTCCTGTAATTCTATGTGTAATGGAAACCAAAGAGGAAATATGCCATCTATAAATTTGAATATGTGGCGATAAAGGAGGTTTATTTTCCATAAAAATTATTTTTAATTAATGTTTGAGCTATTTCAACTGCATTCAATGCAGCACCTCTTAAAAGATTATCAGATACAATCCACAAATTTAATCCATTTTCTATTGTTTTATCTTCTCTAATCCTTGAAATAAAAGTTTCATCTTTTCCTTCTGCCTCTAATGGTGTCGAGTAACCCCCATCAATTCTTTCATCAATTACTTTGCAACCGTCAAAACTATTCAATGCTTTTTTTATTTGTTCTAAAGAAAAACTTTTCTCAAATTGAATATTTACTGACTCTGAATGAGAAACAGATATTGGTAACCTTACACATGTTGCTGTTAAATCAATTTTATCATCTAAAATTTTTTTAGTCTCATTTCTCATTTTTAACTCTTCTTTCGTGTAGCCATCTTCTGAAAAAACATCGATATGTGGAATAGCATTAAAAGCAATTGGCTTTGTAAAATTTTCAGATTTAATATCTTTACCATCTAAAGCTAATTTAGTTTGTTTAATCAATTCATCCATTGATGATTTACCTGCACCAGAGACAGATTGGTATGTTGAAACAACTATTCTTTTAATTACAAATAAATCATGCAATGGTTTTAATGCGATTACTAATTGTGCTGTTGAACAATTAGGATTTGCAATAATATTTTTTTTAATATTGTTTAAAGAATCTGAATTTACCTGCGGGACTATTAAAGGAACATCCGGATCCATTCTGAAAAAACTAGAATTATCAATTACTAAACAATGCTTGGCTGCTTTTTCAGCAAATTTTTCAGAAATTTTACCGCCTGCTGCAAAAAAAGCGATTTTAACTTTGGAAAAATCAAAATTTTCTAATTCACTCACCACAATATCTTTACCTTGAAAATGAATTTTTTTTCCAGCGCTTTTAGACGAAGCAACTAAGTAAAGATCTCCTAAAGCAAGTCCCTTTTTTTCGAGAACTTCCAGAGTTTTTCTTCCAACATTACCTGTTGCTCCTACTATTGCTATATTCATGATGTAGGGTTTATACTAGATGAAAGGTAAATCGCAAACTTTTACAGCTATTAAATTTCCATCAATTTCCAATAATCCTGTAGCAGATGCTTTACAATGTGGCTCATTTATCATTGCAATACCTATGGACTTTTTAAAATGAGGTGAATAACAGGCAGATCTTAAATCCCCAATTAAATTTCCTTTTTCATCTTTGATATTAAGAGATTTAGTTAAATTAATTTTGCTAATATCAATCTGAACACCCATTAATTTTCTTCTGATCCCCTCTTTTTGAATCTTTTTCAATTTTTCCTTACCTAAGAAATCTATATCTGTATCTAGATTTACATACTTTTCAAAACCACATTCAAATGGATTATCATTATTGTCAAAATCGTTTCCATAAGAAAGTAAGCCACTTTCTATTCTTTCAATCAAATTTGGACATCCAGCTTTTACATTGAATTCTTTTCCTAATACAAAGAGTTGATCATATAAATCTAATCCAGATTTAGTATTTTCAACATAGATCTCAAAACCTCCTTGTTTTGACCAACCAGATCTAGCAATTAAATGTTTTACACCCTCAAAATCATAATAATCAAATCCAAAAAATTTTAACTCTTTTATCTCCTTACCAAAAATTTTTTCCATCAAATCAAAAGATTTGGGTCCTTGAATTGCTAAGATATCAACATTAGGCTCAAAAATTTTTACATTGAATTTATTTCCTGATGCTAATCCTTTTGCAAAAAAAATAACATCGGAGTCAGCAATTGAAATCCACCATCTATCTTCAGCTAGCTTTAAAATAACTGGATCATTTACTAAATTTCCACTTTCATCAATTATTGGGCAATAATAACATCTGCCAATTTTTGAATTGGATAAATCTCTACAGGTCATAAGTTGAACAAGTTTTGCTGCATCATTGCCTGAAATTTCAACCTGTCTTTCTGCTGATACATCCCATACTTGAACATTTTTTTTTAAATGATCACAGGATTCTTCTAAAGATCCAAACGCTGCTGGTAACAGCATATGATTATAAACTGTGTAGGCAGTCACACCTTGATTTTCAATTCTTGAAGTATACGGAGTACTTCTCACTCTTCTTGATTTAGCTATTGGATAACTTTTCATTTATTTAAGAATTCTAAAATCTTTTCTCTCATTTCGAATGCTTTTTCAATCATTATCATATGGCCACATCCTTTGATCACGTGAGTAGTTGAATTTTTAATCAAATTAGAGAATTTTTTTCCTGCTTCTAAATTAACCATTTTATCTAATTCTCCAAATATAAGCATCGATGGTAGATCAATTACTTTTGCAGCCTCAGAGCCATTTGAATAATTGTTACATGCATTTAAATCAACAGCTAAAATTTCACTTATATCTCTCGGCGATTGAATGATTTTTTCTACTGGGTTACCACCAATAAACTTTTTTGAACCCTCATATCCCCATTTCATCATTAATTTAACAGCGTCTGAGTGTCCGCTTTGAGCTAATTCAATTAGATCCGGATGTACCGGCATTTTATTTGAACCTCCAACAAAAACTAATTTTTTGAGTCTCTCTTTATATCTTGAAGAATATTCGAGTATTTCTAAACATCCTTGAGAATGACCAACTAAAATTAAGTTTTTTAATTTTAATTTATCAAATAATTTTTCCATCCAATCAGCAATTTTTTCAATACTATCTAAACAAGGACCATCTGAATTTCCATGTCCAGGTAAATCTATAGATAATACATTATAATTTTTTGATGAAAAAAATTGTTCAGCTAGCGACCAAACAATGTGTGAGAGACCACTTCCATGTAAAAATACTATCGTATCTTTATTTATATCTATGCCCTGACCAGAGTCGGATGCATAAATGTTTTTGTTTTCTAGTTGGAATATCAATTATTTTCCTAAAATTTTTTTCTTAATTCAAATTTTTGAATTTTACCTGTTGAAGTCTTTGGTAATTCACAAAAAACAACTTGTTTCGGTACTTTAAAACCAGCAAGGGTTTCTTTACAAAAACTTATTAATTCTTTTTCTGTAACCGGTTTATCTTGGACCATCTCAATAAATGCACATGGAACTTCGCCCCATTTTTCATCTGGTTTTGCTACTACTGCTGCAATAGAAACTGATGGATGCTTTGCTAAAGTGTTTTCTATTTCGATTGAAGAAATATTTTCACCTCCAGAAATAATGATATCTTTAGATCTGTCTTGAATTTTAACATATCCATCTGGATGCATGACCGCCAAATCTCCAGAATGAAACCATCCACCACCCATAGCTTTATCTGTAGCATCTTTATCTTTGAAATAGCCCTTCATAACGACATTTCCTTTAATCATAATTTCACCAATCGTTTTTCCGTCTTTTGGTACTTCTTTCATTAACTCAGGGTCCATAACTGTAATTCCCTCTGTATTAGGGTATCTTACTCCTTGCCTTGCCTTTATCTCATTCTGCTTTTCTTCATCAAATTCATTCCAAGAGTCGTTCCAAGCACATTGAGTAACATGACCATAGGTTTCTGTTAATCCGTAGACATGCATTACTTCAAATCCAAGTTCTTTCATTTTTTTAAATATGATGCTTGGTGGCGGTGCTCCAGCGGTTAATACATAAACTTTTTGTTTTAGCTTTTTTCTGTCAGACGCAGGAGCTCCTGTAATCATATTGAGCACTATTGGCGCCCCTCCAAAATGAGTGACATTATATTTATCAATTAATTCAAAAATTTTCTTAACATCAATATTTCTTAAGCAAATAGTTCTTCCATTTAACATGGGAACAGTCCACGGATAACCCCAACCATTACAATGAAACATGGGCACAATAGTCAAAAAATTTAATCTGTTTGGCATATTCCATGCAACTGCACTTCCAGTTGACATCAAATATGATCCTCTGTGGTGATAAACCACTCCCTTAGGGTTTCCAGTAGTTCCTGAAGTATAACTAAGTGATAATGCTTGCCATTCATCTTCTGGCATTTCCCAATTATAATTTTCATCACCAGTATTTAAAAAGCTTTCATATTCTAATTCTCCAATTTTCTCACACTTAGATTGGTCTGCAAATTTATCGTTGATATCAATTATTATTATTTTTCTTTTTAAAGTATTTAGGGCCTTTTTTACCTCAACATGAAGTTGCCTATCAACAACTAAAACTTTTGCCTCACTATGTTCTAAAATATACGCAATTGTTTTAGCATCTAATCTAATATTAATAGTATTAAGAACTGCACCTGTCATTGGAACTGAATAATGTCCTTCAAAAATTTCAGGGGTATTAAAAGCTAAAAACGAGACAGTATCACCCTTGCTAACTCCAATTTTATTAAGAGCGCTAGCAAATTTTACAGTTCGTTTATAAACTTGACTCCAAGTATATTTCCTATCTTCATAAATAACTGCTTCATAATTGGGATAAATTTCATAAGCTCTTTTTAAAAAAGTCAAAGGTGTTAATGGAACATAATTTGCATCATTTTTATCAAGATTAGTTTCGTAATGGCTCATTTAATTGAACTTGAAATTCATAATATTTGAACTTCCAGAAATTGCAGACTTATAGTGATGTTCAGCTCTTGGTAATACTTTGTCAAAATAAAATCTAGCAGTGTCTATTTTATCATTATAAAAATTTTTATTTTCCTCATAATCTTTAAAACTCACCTCTAGAACCTTAATCCATGCATATGCAATAGATACATAACCTAAAGTTTTAAGGTAGTCATTAGCCCCTGCGCTAACATCATCTTTTTCTGTCTTTGCTTTATCTGTCATCCAATCACTAAATTTTTTAAGAGTGTCTAAATTCTTATTAAATTCTGATAAAAATGGTTTAATTTTTTCATTGTCAGTTTTACACTCTGACTTAACTTGATCTAAAAATTTATTAATTATATTACCATTTTTATTTGATAATTTTCTGAAAACTAGATCTGAAGCTTGGACCGAATTTGTACCTTCATAGATAGGTGTAATTCTATTATCTCTATATAATTGTTCTATTCCTTGATCTTTAGTGTATCCATATCCACCATGAATTTGCATAGCATCACTTGTTATTTCCATTGCTAAATCTGTGAATAATGATTTTACTACAGGTGTCATGAGGGAAACATAATCTGAGGCTTCCTGACGGGTTTTTTCATCTGGATGATTTAAACTTACTTCAGTTTGCTGCGATAACCAAAAACATAAAGCTCTCTCACCTTCAATAATTGATTTCATATTAAGTAGGGTTCTTCTAATGTCAGCGTGTTCAATTATAAAATCTGCACCATTTTTTGAACTAGAATTATTTGATTTTCCTTGTTTTCTCTCTTTTGCATAAGTAAGTGAATTTTGATAAGCAATTTCTGAAATACCTAATCCTTGTATACCAACAACTATTCTTTCAAGATTCATCATAGTGAACATTGCACTTAATCCTTTTTCTTTAGCACCTATCATGTATCCAGTAGCATCATCAAAATTTAATACACAAGTTGCTGATCCCTTTATTCCCATTTTAGTCTCTATAGATCCTGTAGATATCCCATTTCTTGGTCCAATTGTTCCATCGTCTTTAACCACAAATTTTGGAACTAAAAACAAACTTATTCCTTTTGTGCCTGCTGGAGAGTCATCAGCTCTTGCTAAAACTAGATGAATAATATTCTCAGTTAAATCATGATCACCAGATGTAATAAATATTTTTTGACCACTTATTTTATAAGTTCCGTCAGTTTGTTTTTTAGCTTTTGTTCTTAGTAAACCCAAATCGGTACCACATACTGGCTCAGTTAAACACATAGTGCCGCTCCATTTTCCCTCAACTATTTTAGGTAAATATTTATTTTTTATATCATCTGTAGCATGATGATTAATACAATTATATGCACCTATACTTAGTTCGCTGTATAATTTAAAAGACAAACTTGCTGAGGAAAGCATTTCATCAAAAAATGCACTTACAGTTTTTGGCATACCTTGACCCCCATATTTTGGATCACAAGATAATGAAGTCCATCCGTCCTCGATGTATTTTTTGTAAGCTTCTTTATAACCTGGAGGAGTTCTTACTACTCCATTTTCTAAAACTGCAGGATTTTCGTCACCAGCTTTAGCTAATGGTAAAATTAAATTTTGATTAATCTTCGCTGCCTCCTGTAAAATATCTTTTACTAAATCAGTTG
>CACJYQ010000017.1 GCA_902597725.1 uncultured Pelagibacteraceae bacterium | reverse complement strand
GCTGCAAATTTTTTTGAAAAATAGATAGATTTATCTTTTACCAACCTAGAATTTTTAATTTCAAGTAAAGTGAATAATCTTGAGATAAAACTTTTATTTTTAATAGAATTTTTAAGCCTTTTATTTTCAACAATATCTACACCGATACCTAAAATTTTCATTTTAATTTTTGATAATTCTTTTAAACTTTTTTATGACAAATGGTAAACCATAAAAAATAGACTCACCAATAATAAAATGCCCAATATTAAACTCTACTATTTCATTTATCTTGGTTAGTATTTTAGTAGATTTGAAATCCAGACCGTGTCCAGCATGTACCTCCACACCAATTTTTGATGCTAATATTGCACATTTCTTAATCTTTAAAAATTCCTTAATGAAAGATTTTTTTGATTTTATCAGATTTGAAAAATGTCCTGTATGTATTTCAACACAATCAGCACCTATTTCTTTAGACAAATAAATATCCTTTATATTTGGATTTACAAATAGGCTCGTTCTAATCTTTTTTTTTTTAAATTGTGATATTATCTTTTTAATTTTATTTTTATTTTTCTTTAAATTTAAACCACCTTCGGTTGTTATTTCATTTCTATTTTCAGGTACAATACAAATAAATTTTGGTTTTATTCTCAAAGCATTTTTAACGATATTATTATTGGTTGAAATTTCTAAGTTAACTAATAACCTTTTAATCGAGCAAATTCTTTTTGCATCTAAATCTTTAATGTGTCTTCTGTCTTCTCGAAGGTGTATAGTGATTGAATCAGCACCTTTTTTTTTAACAAACAATGCTGCTTTATATGGGTCAGGATGGATCTCACCTCTGGCATTTCTTACTGTCGCGACATGATCAATATTTACACCTAGACGTTTCACTTAATAAATCTACTTCCTGGTGTTGAGATGGGAATTGAGTTTAATTCTTTTGGTATTTTGTTTGATTTATAAGTTGGTACATCAATTTTGAGATGTGAAACAATTTTTTTTTTTATTTTCAATTTTTTTTTTGATGATCTGTCTATAATTGTAGCAAAACCAACTAAAGTTGCCTTAGATTTTTTTATTAATTTTACACATTCCATACTTGATTTTCCAGTTGTTATTACATCCTCAACAATAATCACTTTAGATCCTTTTTTAATTTTAAAACCTCTTCTTAAAGTGAATTTTCCTCTAACCCTTTCACAAAAAATCGTTTCCTTTTTTAAAATCCTACCAATTTCGTAACCTATGACAATACCACCAATGGCTGGGGCTAAAATAAGATCAAATTTTTTAAAATTTTTTCTTATCTTAAAAGCTAATGATTTACATATTTTTTCCGCTTTTGATGGATAACTTAAAAGTTTAGCGCATTGAATATATTTCGATGAATGTAATCCAGAAGATAAAATAAAGTGTCCTTCTAATAGTGCATTAGTCTTTCTTAAAATATCTAAGGATTTTTTGTGTGAAAGCATTTCTTTTATCTTCGTGTCTAATTATCTTAAATTTTATACCCTTTTGTTTAAGCTCTGCAATAAAATTAGTAAAATTTTTCAAATCTCTTATTATCAGCTGAAATTTAAAATTGATATAGTCAGGTTTTTTTCCAGCCATTACTAAATTTGAAATATTTAATTTATGTTCACCTATTAATGAACTTACATTTCCTAATTGACCTGGTTTATCAGGTAATGAAATCCATAAAGTGGTATTATATTTTTTTATTCTTTCCTGCTTCTCCTCACCCCTATCATGCCAATATCTTCTTATAGCAGCTCTGGCTTTTCCAGTTTTTGTTGTTGGAATCCAGTGAAGTGATGGTGATTGATTTTTTGAAGTAATTATTTTTATTCTATCACCATTTCTTAAAATTGATTGAAGTTCACTCTTATTTCCGTTTATTTCACATCCAACTGCAGTATCACCAATTTTTGTATGTACGGCATATGCGAAATCTATTGCTGTTGCATCTTTAGGTAATTTGATTACTGAACCTTTGGGAGTAAAACAAAAAACATTTTCCTGAAACATTTGAAGTTTAGTGTATTCATAAGAGTGTTCAGGATTTTGATTTTTTTCTATAATTTCAACTAAATCTTTCAACCAATCATATTCTTTCCAGGTGAGAGAGTTAAATTTTTCTGAGGACTTATATTGCCAATGAGAAGCTATTCCTCTCTCAGCAAAATCGTGCATCTCTTTAGTTCTTATTTGAATTTCTATGGGTTTTCTATTAGATCCAATAACTGCGGTATGAATTGATTTATAGCCATTAATTTTTGCTGAGGATATATAATCTTTAAATTTCCCAGGTATACAATTATATTCTTTGTGAATTATTCCTAAAGTTTTATAACAGTCATCAACATTATCCAAAATAATTCTAAATCCAATAATATCGGTAATTTGTTCCAAAGAAACTCTTTTTTTCTGAACTTTTCTCCAGATTGAAAAAGGTGTTTTTTCTCTTCCATAAATTTTTGAGGAAATTTTATTTTGATCTAATAATTTTCTTATTTCAGTTGATAAAGTTTCAAAAATATCTTTTTTATCTAATTTTATTTCATCAAGTCTTTTTTGAATTAACGACCTAGCTTCATTATTTAAAATTTCAAAAGAAAGATCTTCTAACTCATCCCTAATTCTATGCATTCCCATTCTGTCCGCTAATGGAGCATAAATTTCCATAGTTTCTTGGGAAATCCTTTTTCTTTTTTCATCTTTTGAAATTGCTTTTATAGTTCTCATGTTATGCAGTCGATCAGCAATTTTTACTAATAAAACTCTAATATCTTTTGAAGTTGCTAAAATTAATTTCCTAAAATTTTCTGCTTTAGAATTGGATGATGCATTATTTTCAAGTGCAGATATTTTTGTAACACCATCAACTAAATCTGCAACTTCATCTCCAAACTCACCTTTGATAGTTTCATAAGTTGCATATGTATCCTCTATTGTGTCATGTAATAAACCCGTAGTTATGGTTGCACTATCTAATTTTAAATCGGTTAATATATTTGCTACTTCAATTGGATGAACTGAGTATGGATCACCTGAGGCTCTTTTTTGATTGCTATGGGCCTTAACCGCAAAGTCATAAGCCTTATTTAACCTATCTGGATTTAAAAACTTATTATATCCTTTTACTTTATTTATCAAATCATCTGAATTAAGCATACACCTTATTATATCATTAATTCAGATTTGTTTAATAGATCTTATGTCTCTATTTGGTAATGATATTATGAGTTTTTTAATGTGATCTTTGGAAATTGGGTGTTTCCAATTTTTATTTAATTCAAATAATGGAAAAAGGACAAAATTTCTATTGTGCATTCTTGGATGAGGTAAATTGATTTTTTGACTAATTTTTTTACTTTTATAATCAATTATGTCTATATCACATTCTCTAGGGGCATTTTTATACCTTTTTTTACGACCGAGGCTGATTTCAATGTCTTTAGATACTTTAAGTAACTCTAAAGGTTTTAGATCGGAAATAACTTCTAAGACAATATTTAAGTATTTAGGTTTACTTTCATCTGGCCATGATAAACTCTCATAAAAATTTGATGATTTGACAAGTCTAATATTTCTTAACGATAATTCATACTTAGCTTGTTCTATTTTATATCTTCTGTTTCCTAAATTTGAGCCAATACCTAAATAAATACGATTAGCTTGATTTTCTAAAATATCTTGATTTGTCACGGTTCCAATCCCTATCCTTTTTACTAGCTCTTTTGTCGTGCAGTTTTTTTCCTTTTGCTACCGCAAGTTCAATTTTTGCTTTTCCTTTTTTAAAATACATTTTAGTGGGAACAATGGTAAGACCGTCTCTTTGCATTTTTCCTATTAATTTATTTATTTCCCGTTTATTTAAAAGTAACTTTCTTTCATCTGTTGGATTGTGGTTAGAATAACTGGCTTGTTTATAAGACGCTATATGAGAATTAATTAAAATCAATTCACCGTCTTTTTCAACAGCATATGAATCTGCAATATTTACTTTTCCCTCTCTTATTGATTTAATCTCAGAGCCTTTAAGGACAATCCCAGCTTCTAATAAATCTTCAAAAAAATAATTAAAACTAGCCTTTCTATTCAAACATATTATTTTTAAACCAGAATTGGTTTTTTTGTTCATTGAATTAATTTAGCTGTATGAAGAGCCTTTTTAACAATATCTTTAGTAGTGTCTGTTACTTTTACTAATGGTAATCTTACATCGTCATCACATAAATCTAATAATTTTGCAGCGTACTTAACTGGGCTAGGATTGCTTTCAACAAACATAGCATGATGAACAGGCTGCAATATTTCATTTAATCTCTCAGCCTCTTTAATTTCATTTTCATTATTAGACTTTGAAAATCTTTGGAAATCAGAACAAAGTTTTGGAGCAATGTTGGCTGTTACACTTATAGCACCTACTCCACCTTTTCTATTAAACTCTAAAGCGTTATCATCATTTCCTGTTAATTGTATAAAATCTTTGCCTAATTTTTTTAATGTTTTATCTACTCTTGTTAAATCTCCTGTTGCATCCTTAACACCAATAATATTTTTTAATTCAAATAATCTTGCCATTGTTTCAACTGACATATCAATCACTGATCTTCCAGGAATGTTATAAATAAGAATTGGAATTCCACATTTATCATTTATTGCTTTATAATGTTGATAAAGTCCCTCTTGGGTAGGTTTATTATAATAAGGAGTTACAATTAAAGCTCCATCAGCTCCCATTTTTTCAGCATGAGTAGTCAATGAAATAGCCTCCTCAGTAGAGTTTGACCCAGTACCAGCAAATACAGGTAATTTTCCATTACTTTCTTTGACACATAAATCAATTACCCTTTCATGCTCATTATGGCTTAAAGTTGGAGACTCACCAGTTGTTCCAGCTGGAACCAAACCATTTGTCCCATTTTCAATATGAAAATGGATTAACTTAATGTAAGTTTCATCATCAAGTTTATCATTTTTAAACGGAGTGACTAAAGCAACATTTGATCCTTTGAACATAAATACTTATAACATAGTTTGTGGATTCATATACTAAAAGATTATGCTAAAAAAATTCATATTTTTTATCAATTTATTTTTCTTCTCTACTATTACTATTTTGTTTTCTACTGAAATAATACCTTTAAAGAAACCGATCCAAACTAAAGCAGAAAAGAACCAGAAGTTATTAATTGATGTAATGAAGCCTCTGCCAAAACCAATTCCCGAAAAAATAGTAGAGGAAATTAAAAAAAAGCCTGAAGGTGAAATAAAGTTAAAAGCTGAAAAAAACTTAGGTATTATTCTACCAAAAAAGAAACCTTTAATAGCTGGAACCAAAAAAACTGATACAGCGAAAAAATCCAAATATTATAACAAGAAAGATTTCGAAATTGCGAAAAAGGCTATTTCAGAAATGAAACAAGCAAAATGGCCTGCCGCATTGAAAACAGCAAAAAAAGCAAGAGATAAATCAGTCTATAATTTCATACAATGGAGACATCTACTAACTAAAGGAAATAAAGCATCATATTACGATTATAAAACTTTTATAGACAAAAATGAGGATTATCCACGATTGGGAAGAGTAAAATATTTAGCAGAGCATAAACTTTCTACAGACACTATTTCACCCAAAAAAATTATCGATTGGTTCGGTGTTGATGAACCTTTAAGTGGTTTTGGAAAAATGATACTTGGAGAAAGTATAATTCTCAATGGTAATACACAAAAAGGTATTTCATATATTAAAGAAGGATGGATTACTGCCGAATTAAGCAAATCTGAATTAAGATTCTATAGAAAAAAATTCAAAAAATATCTCAATGCGGATGATTATATTAAAAGAGCAGATTACTTGGCTTGGAATAATAAATACTGGGATTTAAAAAGATTATTAAGATATTTACCTAAAGATTATGAGTTGCTTTATACAGCACGTCAATTGTTAATGAGTAAATCGTATGGTGTAGATAATGCTATTTCTAAAGTTCCAGCAAAATTTAAAAACGATGCGGGTTTAAATTACGACAGATTAAAATGGAGAAGAAAAAGAGGAAGAGTTGATAGTTCTGTTGAAATTTTAGTAAAAATTAAAAATACCAAAGATTATTTAGTCAGACCAGATAAGTGGTGGTTTGAAAGAGAAATCATTTCAAGATCATTAATTTATAAAAAGAAATATGCTTTAGCTTACAAAATTGCAAGTAATCATGCTTTGACTGATGGACCCGAATATGCGGCCGCGGAATGGATGAGTGGATGGATAGCATTAAGTTTCTTAGATGATCCTTTGTTAGCTAAGGATCATTTTGAAAATTTTTATAATAATGTTGGTTACCCGATAAGTATTTCGAGAGGAGCCTATTGGTTAGCTAAAACTTATCAGAAACTTGGTAAAAATGAATTAGCTAATGAATGGTTTGGTAAAGCATCTAATTTTCTAACTACATATTACGGTCAGTTAGCATTTATGGAGTTAAATCCCAATCAGCCTTTTGAACTATCTAGAGATATTGAAGTTTCAAAAGAATATAGAGACTACTTTTTTAAAAAAGAATTAGTTAAAACAGTTTATCTTCTTGATGAGCTTAACGAAGATAAATATACAAAACATATTTTAAGACATTTGGCTAATGATGATATAAATAATGGTAGTGAAGTTTTAGCAGCAGAATTAGCAACAAGCATTGATAGATTTGATTTTGCTATTCAAATAGCAAAAATTGCATCATATGAAAAAAGATTTCATAACAAATATAATTATCCAATTATAAGTACTCCAAATTATATAAATGGAAGAAAAATTCCTGATACTGCATTTATACTGTCAATAATAAGACAAGAAAGTGAATTTGATTTAAGTGCTAACAGTCACGCAGGAGCAAAAGGATTAATGCAGCTCATGCCTTACACGGCAAAAGTAGTTGCTAAACAAGCAAAACTTCCTTATTCAAAATCTAGATTAACAAGAGATGCAGAATATAATATCAATTTAGGTTCTCACTATATAGCTGGACTAATTTTAGAATATGATGGTGCTTATCCCTTTGCAATAGCGGCCTATAATGCCGGACCTAAAAGAGTCAGATATTGGAAAAAAATAAATAAAAATCCACAAAAGAACCAAATTGATTATGTAAACTGGATTGAATTAATCAAATTTAAAGAAACAAGAAATTATGTGCAAAGAGTACTGGAGAACTACAACGTCTATCGTTATATTTTAGCTCAAAAGCCAGTTACAATGATAAATTTCTTTAAGGATGATCCTTTATACTAAAAATGGCGGAAGAGGAGGGATTCGAACCCTCGGTACAAGTTTCCTCGCACGGTCATTTAGCAAACGACTGGTTTCAGCCTCTCACCCACTCTTCCAATAAATTTGTCACTTCTGATTGTATTGAATAATCAATATTTATAAAGTAATTATTCAATAATTATGAAAAATAAGTATTCAATATTTTCAATTATTAAAAACGCTTTTTCTTATCATGAAAATTGGGAGAAAGCTTGGAAAGATCCTGAGCCCAAAAAAGAATATGATGCAGTAATTGTTGGTGGTGGAGGACATGGTCTTGCAACTGCCTATTATCTAGCAAAAAAACATAACATGAAGAATATTGCTGTTGTGGAAAAAGGTTGGATAGGAGGAGGAAATACTGGTCGAAATACTACAATAATAAGATCTAATTATTTATGGGATGCAAGTGCTGGTTTATATGACCATGCTCTTAAAATTTGGGAAGGTTTATCTCAAGAATTGAATTATAATGTTATGTTTAGTCAAAGAGGAGTTATGAATCTTGCACATAATTTGCAAGATGTTAGAGATTTAAAAAGAAGAACTCACGCTAATAGATTGAATGGTATTGATGCAGTTTATTTAAATACTGAAGAAGTTAAAAAATTTTGTCCAATCATAAATACCTCGCAAGATATTCGTTATCCAGTTTTAGGTGGAACTCTTCAAAGAAGAGCCGGTACAGCTAGGCATGATGCTGTTGCTTGGGGATACGCAAGAGGTGCTGATGAAATGGGTGTTGATATAATCCAAAATTGTGAAGTAAAAGGTATAAAAAGAAATGGTGATACAGTTGAAGGAATTGAAACGACTAAAGGATTTATCAAAACAAAAAAAATTGGAGTAGTAGCAGCTGGTCACTCCAGTGTAATAGCGAATATGGCTGGATTGAAATTACCTTTGGAAAGTAAACCACTTCAAGCTTTAGTGTCTGAACCAGTAAAACCAATAATAGATACAGTTGTAATGTCCAACGCTGTTCATGCATATGTCAGCCAATCTGATAAGGGAGAATTAGTTATTGGAGCGGGAACTGATGATTATGTATCTTACTCTCAAAAAGGAAGTCATGATATTGTGGAAGGAACTTTAAATGCAATTTTAGAACTATATCCAATATTTAGTAGAATGAGAATGCTTCGTCAGTGGGGTGGAATAGTTGATATATGTCCTGATGCAAGTCCAATCATAAGTAAAACGTCAATTAAGGGTTTGTACTTTAATTGTGGTTGGGGAACAGGAGGTTTTAAAGCTACACCTGGTTCAGGAGATTTATTTGCTCACACAATTGCAAATGATGAACCTCATAAATTAAATGCTGCCTTTAATATAAAGAGATTTGTAAGTGGTGATCTAGTTGATGAACATGGTGCAGCCGCTGTTGCACACTAATGTTTTTAATTAATTGTCCTTTTTGCGGTGAGAGAGAACAAAGCGAATTTAAAGCTGGTGGTGAAGCACATATTGTAAGGCCAAAACAACCTACAGAACTAAGTGATGATGAATGGGCAGAATATTTGTTCATGAGAAAAAATATAAAAGGAATTCAGTTTGAAAGATGGAATCATGTTCATGGTTGTAGAAAATGGTTCAATATGGTTAGGGATACGTCAAACGACCAAATAAAAGCTGTATACAAAATGGGTGAAAAACCACCAGTAAAGTAAAATGACTAATAATTTAAGATTTAAAACAAGCAAATTTATCGATGAGACTTATCGAGTTTCTTTTAAATTTAATAACAAAACATATTTTGGTTTTAAAGGTGATACTCTAGCATCAGCTTTGTTGGCTAATGGAATTCATCTTGTTGGACGAAGTTTCAAATATCATAGACCTCGAGGAATTATGACATCAGGTTCTGAAGAACCCAATGCAATTATTCAATTGCATGATAATTCCTCAAGAACTGAACCAAATGTAAGAGCTACAGAGGTCGAAATCTATGAAGGTTTAGTTGCATCTAGTCAAAATTGTTGGCCTAGCGTTAATTTTGATATTGGAGGGATTAATAATCTATTATCCCCTATCTTACCTGCAGGTTTTTATTATAAAACTTTTATGTGGCCTGCAAGTTTCTGGGAAAAGTATGAATATTTTATTAGAAAATCTGCGGGTTTAGGTAAATCACCTAAAGTAGCTGATCCAGATATATATGAACATAAATATATTCATTGTGATGTTTTAGTTATAGGAGCAGGTATTTCAGGAATAATGGCAGCTAAAATGGCAGCTAAAAATGGTTTTAAGACTCTTTTAGTTGATGAAAAATCTTATTTGGGGGGATCTTCTATTTATGATAACTCAGAATTTTCAAAGATTAATAATCAAATAACAAGTTCATGGTTAGAAAAAGAAATTAACGAAATATCTAAATTAGAAAATTTAGAAATAAAAATAAGAACTAGCGTTGCAGCATT
>CACJYQ010000016.1 GCA_902597725.1 uncultured Pelagibacteraceae bacterium | reverse complement strand
GATGACTGATTTGGAATCTTATCTAGTAATTTCACAAGTGGGAACTTTGTTTTTTCCACTTTTTTAAATTCAAGATTATTTAAAATTTTAAAATCTAAGGGTTTTGTTTTAATACTTTTATTTTTTTCGTAATAAATAGAATTGTAAATAGGTATTTTCATATCTGGTTCATGTATTAGGAATTTAATCAAACCATTTTTAAATTTAATTATTGCGTGAACATAAGATTTTGGATGTATCAAGATTGATATTTTATCATAACTGCTATTAAAAATATTTTTCGCCTCAATAACTTCAAAAACTTTATTCATAAGGGTTGCTGAGTCTATTGTTATTTTTTTTCCCATACGCCAATTTGGATGTTTAAGCGCATCTTTTAATTTTATCTTTTTAAACTTTTTTTTAGGTAAATTTCTAAAAGGGCCTCCAGAAGCTGTAATATAAATTTTTTCTATGTCATTTTTAGCTGTATTATCTAAAAGTGAAAAAATTGAAAAATGTTCAGAGTCAACAGGGATAAATTTAGTTTTGTGTTTTTTTAACTTTTTTTTAATAAGTGACCATCCGCATATAATTGCCTCCTTATTTGCAATTGCTATCAATTTAGTATGATTAATTATTTTATATGTAGGCAACAATCCACCAATTCCAGAAATGGCACTCATTACATAATCAATTTTTTTTGGTAAAATTTTTTTTAAACTTTCAAAGTTTTGAAAAATATTTATTTTTTTATTTTTACAGATAATTTTTGTTTTTTTGAAACTGTCTGTATCAGTTATGATTATATTTTTAACATTAAATTTATTTGCTTGATTGATTAAATCTTTATAATTGGTATTAGCTGTTAATAACTCTATCTTAAATTTTTTTTTATCCTTTTGAATTATATCAAGTAAAGATTTTCCAATAGAACTAGTGGATCCTAAAATTGCAACTTTTTTTTTCATTATAAAATTTTTAAAATTAGATAGACAAAAGGAAAAGTAAAAATCATACCGTCAATTCTATCCAACAATCCTCCGTGGCCAGGAAAAAGATTTCCTGTATCCTTAATGTTAGATGCTCTTTTAAAATACGAGATAATCAAATCGCCAACTTGACTAACACTAGAAATTGAAAAGACTGTAATTATAAAAAAAAGGTTATTAAAAAAATTATGATTTTCTAGAAAATAATTTTCATATTTTGCGTCAAATAAGTATGCAACAACAACTGACATCAAAAGCCCTCCAACAACACCAGAGTATGTTTTATTTGGACTTATCTTAATTAACTTTGGTCCTTTAAATGTTTTTCCAAAAATATATCCACCAATATCAGTTGTAATACAAATTATAAAGATCATTAAAAATTCAAATAATCCTCTATCTCTAATCAAATATACTGAATAAAAAGATAATAATAAAAAGATTATTCCAAAAATTTTGAAGTCAAGTCTCTTTGACATTTTAAGCCATTCTAAACAAGCTATTAAAAATAAAATTGTGATAAATAAGATAAAAAATATTGATCCCTTAATAATAAAAAAAAGAGATATTGGTATTATTATTATCGAACTTAATAGTCTTTTTTGAAGTTCTTTTTTCATTAAATATTCCCAAAATTTCTTTTGATATTCTTATATTTCTTAATTATTTTATTATAGTCTTTTTCATTAAAATCAGGCCATAATTTTTTTTCAAAAAATATCTCTGAATATGCAAGTTGCCATAATAAGAAATTACTTAATCTCTTTGTGTCCCCTGTTCTAATCAATAAGTCTGGATCTGGGGTATTGTTTGATTGAAGATATTTCTTTAAATTCTTTTCATTAATAGCTTCATTGCGTTTTTTTAATTCTTTAAATGCATTTATTAATTCTGCTTTAGACCCATAGTTTAAAGCTAAATTTATTTGTAGTCTTTTATTCTTAGATGTTTTTTTTTCAGAAACCCTTAAGAGATGATTTAACTCAGGAGAAAAATTTTTTTTACCAATAATCTTAAGCTTAATTTTTTGTTTATTCAAATCTTCAATTTTGTCTTTAAGAAAAAATTCTAATAGATTAAATAAAAATTTAATTTCTTTTTTTGGCCTTTTCCAATTTTCTGTAGAAAAAGCATATAATGTTAAAAATTTGATATTATTCTTAATGGTTTCTTTTATTATTTTTTCAACTGTATTTAAGCCTGCTCTATGACCAGCATTTCGTGATTTTTTCTTTTTTAATCCCCACCTACCGTTACCATCCATGATAATGGCCACATGTTTTAATGGGTTCATATAGTCATTATTTCTTTTTCTTTAGTTGAAACTTTTTCATCAACAGTTGTAATATGTTTATCAGTTATATTTTGAACATTTTTTTCGTATGCCTTTTCCTCATCTTCACCAATTTCTTTAGATTTTAAAAGTTTTTTTAATTCTTCATTTGCATCTCTTCTTGTATTTCGAATTGAAATTTTGCACTTTTCTCCCATTGCTTTAATTAATTTTTTTAGTTCGGTTCTTCTCTCCTCGTTTAATTCTGGTATTGGTAATCTAATTAATTGACCATCTATCTGTGGATTTAATCCTAATTCTGATTTTTTTATAGCTGCGTCTACCAAAGGCACATTGTTCTGATCCCAAACTTGAATATTTATCATTCTAGGTTCAGGTGTTGTTATACTACCAATCTGATTAATAGGCATTTGTTGACCATAAACATCTACTTTAATTAAATCTAACATTGCGGCATTAGCTCTTCCAGTTCTTAAGGATGATAATTCTTTAGAAAATACCTCAATAGCTTTATCCATTTTTAGGCTATATGAATTTTCATCAAACATTTATTCGCCTATTTTTATTCTGCTAAATTCCTTAATTTTCAAATCATTTATAGAAAGGTCTTTTAAAACATCTTGAACTTTCTTTTTAGGTTCCATCACCCAAGCTTGTGTCATAAGAGCATTTTCCTCCTTAAATTTATTCATTTTTCCTAAACTAATTTTTTTAGCTATATCTTCTGGCTTACCAGAATTTTTTAGCTCTTCTGTTATTAATTGATGCTCTTTGTCAATAATTGCTTTGTCAATTAGTGTGGACTCTAAAGCTAAAGGATTTGAGGCTGCAATATGCATTGATAATTGTTTACCAAATGTTTTTACAATTTCTGAATTTTCTTTTGTTTCCAAAGAGACAATTACAGCAAGTTTTGCTAAGTTGTCCTTTACCACTGTATGTAAATATTGATAATTAGTTGAAGATGAGTTTGAAATAGTTTTTGTTTGTCCAATTGTTATTTTTTCCCCAATTTTAGCAATCAACGCTACTAAATTATCTTCAACAGAGGAGCAATTTTTCATTATAGATTTTTTTAGATTATCAATATTAGAATCATTT
Organism: uncultured Pelagibacteraceae bacterium; assembly: GCA_902597725.1. Classification (GTDB taxonomy): domain Bacteria; phylum Pseudomonadota; class Alphaproteobacteria; order Pelagibacterales; family Pelagibacteraceae; genus Pelagibacter. The sequence goes on along the minus strand of CACJYQ010000016.1, from coordinate 10,448 downwards.
TGATTATTTAATTCACTTAACTCTTTTACAAAATTTATAAAATCATTATTTTTTGCAACAAAGTCTGTCTCACAATTAACTTCAATAATTGAAGTCTTTTTTTCATCTCCACTGATAGCTACTACACCCTCTTTTGCTTCTCTTGACATTTTTTTCGATGCCTTTGAAATTCCTTTAACTCTTAGAATTTCTACTGCTTTATCTAAGTCGCCATTAGCTTCTTTTATAGCAAGGTTACAGTCTTTAAAACCAGCTCCTGTGGCCACCCTTAACTTTTTTACTTTTTCAATATCACTCATATTAGTTAATCGTCTCTTTCTTTTTTTCACTAAATTTTTCTTCTAATCTTTCTCTATCTTTTTCTTGAACAGTCTTAGATGATTTAGTTTCTTTTTTTACGTTCTCTTTTTTTTCAGCTACAGGAAGTGAACTTTTTGCAGAAACAATTGTCTCTTTAATTAAATTACAATATAAATCAATTGCTCTTCTTGCATCATCATTTCCAGGTATTGGATAATCTATGCCGTCAGGATTTGAATTACTATCTAATATTGCAACAATAGGAATTCCTAATTTTACTGACTCTTGAATTGCTAGAGACTCGTAGTTTGTATCGATAATAAATACCAAGTCTGGAATTTTTTTCATCTCAGAGATACCACCTAATGATCTTTGTAATTTATCTTTTTTTACACTCATTTTTAGAAGCTCTTTTTTAGTGAAACCTCTATTTTCAGAAACTAAATTTAATTCTAATTGTTTTAATTTTTTAATTGAATTAGATATAGTTCCCCAATTAGTTAACATTCCTCCTAACCATCTATAATTTACAAAATATTGATCAGTTTCTTTAGCAACTTCAGCAATCGCTTCCGACGCTTGTTTTTTTGTTGAGACAAATAAAATTTTTCCATTATTAGATATAACTTCATGAACTTTTTCTAATGCTACTTTAGTAAGTTCTAAAGTTTGAGTTAAATCAATAATATGGATGGAGTCTCTTTTGCCAAAAATATATTTTTTCATTTTTGGGTTCCATCTAAGTGTTTTGTGTCCTAAATGAACACCTGCTTCTAATAATTGTTGGATTGTAACGTTAGGTATTTTCATATTTATTCCCGGTTAAGCCACCACAGTAATTTCCAATTAAGGACCGGAGGTATAAAACCAATAACTGTGTGCGTTTTTGTTAATTTTAGAGACTATTTACAAAGATTTTTTTTATTTAACAAGCTTAAAATTATCGAATAATAGCAGAAATCTCTTTGTTTCTAATTATATTTAACATTTTTCTGTCGATATTTCTCTTATTTTTAAGAATAAAATCTAATTCATTATTTTGGTCTCTTAATTTAATTTTAACAACTGTGTTTCCATCGTTAGGAATAATTTTTGAAATTTCATTTAATTCCTTTAACGATTTTAAGTTGAAAAGTACTTCCTCGATCGGCTTATTTATCAATTCCGAAAGTGAAGCTATTTTCTGAACATTTATTCTTTTAAATCGATTCTCTTCATCTGAAACAGATTTTGATAAAGTCAAAATTATTGATGATCCTTCTTTTAATATATCTCGATTTTTTTCTAAAACTTCAGAAAAAATAAATAATTCAAAAACACTAGTTAGATCAGTCAATTTTAAAACAGCGTAAGAATTACCTTTAGCTGTTTTTCTTTCTTGTATTTTTAATAAAGTTGCGGCAATATTTGAGTTCATTATTTCATTATCACTATTAAAACTAAGGTAATCATTAATATTATAGTCTTCGAATATTTCTTTAAATTGATTTAAAGGGTGATCAGATATAAAAAAGCCTACAGATTCAAACTCTTTCGATAATCTTTCCTCAAACTTCCAATCATCTAAATTTTTTATTATTTCGTTATCTTGAGAATTATTTTCACCAAATAAATCAATTTGATTAGCAGATTTATTTTCATGAATATTTTTAGATTTCGTTATAAAACTTGGTATTGAATTAAAAAGTGATTGTCTATTTAAACTTATATTATCAAATGCGCCCGCTTTAACTAAACCTTCTAATTGTAACTTATTTATATCTTTTGGATTAACTCTATTTAAAAAATCGTTTATTGAACTAAATTTTCCATTTTTTAGTCTTTCTTCAACTATATTTGAAATTGCTTCATATCCTACAGCTTTGATTGCTCCCAAAGCATAAAAAAAGTTTTCTCCATCCGCTCTAAAATCAGCATAACATTCATTTATGTCTGGCCTTACAATCTTTATATTTAATCTTTTTAATTCCTCATAAAATTCACTTAGTTTATTTTGATTAGAAATATCCATTGTCATTGATGCAGCAATAAATTCTTTTGGATAATATGTTTTTAAATAAGCAGTTTGATAAGAAATAATTGCATATGCAGCCGCATGACTTTTGTTGAAACCATATTCTGCAAAAGGTTCTATTTTCAAAAATATTCCTGCCGCAACATCTTTGCTAATTCCATTGTTTACAGCACCATAAATAAAACTTTGTTTTTGTTTTTCTAATTCTGCCCTTTTCTTTTTACCCATTGCTCTTCTTAAAATATCTGCCTGACCAGCCGTGAAGCCAGAAAGTTTTTGAGCAATTTGCATTACTTGTTCTTGGTAAATTATCACCCCATAGGTAGGTTTTAAAATATCTTCAAGTAAAGGATGTAAATAATCGGGTGTTTTTTTTCCATGTTTGCAATCATTATAAATTGGTATGTTACTCATTGGACCTGGTCTATAAAGTGCTACCAACGCAATAATATCTTCTATGTGATTTGGTTTCATTTGCATTAATGCTTCACGCATACCAGCACTCTCAATTTGAAATAAACCCACAGTTTTTCCAGATGATAATAAATCAAAAACTTTTTGATCCTCAAAATTTATATTTTCAATACTAAATTTTTTTTCTTTTTTTCTTATAAGTTTTTGAGTGTTATTTATAACTGTTAAAGTTTTCAATCCCAAAAAATCAAACTTAATTAATCCAGCATTCTCAGCTGAGTACATGTCAAATTGTGTCGAAGGTAACAATAAGTCAGATGTTGCATCCTTATATAATGGGACTATTTCGGTTAATTCTTTATCAGCTATTACAACGCCTGCAGCATGAGTTGCAACATTTCTATTTAATCCTTCTAATTTTAATGAGAGATCCGTAAGTTTTTTTACTCTACTATCCTCATTTATTAATTTTTGTAGTCTTGGTTCTCCAGCTATACATTCGGTTAGATTTTGTGGCCTTGAAGGATCAAACGGTATCATTTTTGAAATACTATCAACAAACCCATAAGCCAATCCTAAAACACGTCCAACGTCTCTTATAACCATTCTAGCCTTTAATTTTCCAAATGTGATTATATGAGCAACACTATTTTCATATTTTTTTGTTAAATATTGAAAAACTAAATCTCTTTTTTCTTCACAAAAATCTATGTCAAAATCAGGCATTGAGATTCTATCTGGATTCAAAAATCTCTCAAATATTAAGTTAAATTTTATTGGATCAACATCAGTTATTGAAAGACACCAAGCAACCAGAGAACCTGCACCAGATCCTCTACCAGGTCCAACTGGTATATCATTTTCTTTTGCCCATTTTATATAGTCAGATACAATTAAAAAATAACTTGCATAATTCATTTTAATTATGATTTCTAACTCATGATCTAATCTATCTTTGTATTTTGAATAATTTTTATCAGATAAAAATTCTTTATCATTTAAGTTAAATAACTTTATAAATTTTTCATTTAAACCATCCAATGAGTTTTTTTTTAAAATTTCATCTGCACTGATACCTTTGTCAGAGCTGATATTGGGTAATATAGGTTTGGACGATAAAGGTCTAAAATTACATCGAAACGGAAAATTATAATTATTTTCCAATGCTTCAGGCAAATCAGCAAATAAATCAACCATTTCTGAATTAGTTTTGAGATAATGCTGATTAGTAAATCTAACTCTATTTTTTTCGTTTACATAAGTTTTATTTTTTATACATATCAGCGCATCGTGTGCCTCATGCATATCTTTATTAATATAATACACTTCATTGGTAGCGATCAGAGGAATATCAAATTTCTGTGAGCTAATTAAATTAAATTTTTCAAACTCTTTTTCATTTAAATCACCATGACGTTGTATTTCAATATAAAATCTATCACCATAACTGTCTTTTAATTTAAAAAAAATTTCATTAATTTCTTCAAATTTACCTTTGTTGAATAACTGTCCAAAAAGACCGTTAACTGTTCCAGAAAATATTGCTACACCTTCATTGTTATTTAATAATTCATTTAAATCTAAATGAGGATCAGAAAGCTCATCATTTTTTAGAAAAGACAATGATGACAATTGTATTATTGTTTTATATCCATTCTCATTTAAAGCAAATAAAGGTAATAGACCTATTGTATCATTAAATTTAAAATTAATTTGTGTTCCAATTATTGGTTGAGACCCAGATTTAGATAGTTTTTCAGCAAACTCTAACGCTCCACATAGATTAGAAGTATCACATAACCCCAGAGCTTTTAGTTTTTTATCTTTAGAAATACTTTTTAAATCATCTATCTTAATAGCTCCTTCGCAAATAGAAAATTGAGAATGTATTTTTAGGTGATTAAAATTTTCAGAATTAGACTCTTGCATTAGTCGTTTTTATACTACCATTAACTATTTCCAATATGCAATCTGACTTTTTAGCAAAAAATCTATTATGAGTTGCAAAGATTATCAGTCGGTTTGAATTTATTTGTTTTTTTAAAAGATCAAAAACACTTTTCGCTGTTTTTAGATCTAAACTTCCCGTTGGCTCATCGGCGAGGATAACTTGAGGATCGTTAATCAAAGCTCTAGCTATTGATACTCTTTGTTTTTCACCACCAGAAAGTTCTGAGGGATAATGGTAAATTCGATTTGATAAACCGACTTTTCTCAATAATTGTTTTGATTTTAACATAGAAATTTTTTTATTTTTTTCTATTGCTAGATTGGCTAAGTATACATTTTCTAAAGCTGTGAAATCTGGGAGTAAATTATCTTGTTGGTAAATAATTCCAATTTTATTAGCTCTTAAAATGTCATTATAATTAGAATTTGCAAAATCAATTTGTTTATTTCCATATTTCATTATTCCGCTTGTTGGTCTATCGATTAATGACAACAAGTTTAATAATGTTGATTTTCCAGAACCAGAAGGTCCCATTAAAGAATAAATTTTTCCAAGTTTAAAATTATAAGTTAATTTTTTTAAAACTCTTAAATTTTTTTGGTGAGTAAAAGACTTGGAAATATTTGAAAGTTTAATAAAATTATTCATATTTTAATGTTTTAACAGGATCTAGTTTTGCTGCTTTTAAAGCAGGGAAAATTGAGACAATAATTGTAATAATTATTGAACATAATGAGATTAAAAAAATTGATGGTGGGTCTATTTCTGAAGGCATCGTGCTTAAAAAATATATTTCCTCTGGGAAAAGACTTATATTAAATAATGTGCTCAGAAATTGTCTTAAATTTTCAACATAAATTGAAAAAGTTACGCCAAGAATAATACCAAAAATTGTAGCTGAGGTTCCTATTATTACTCCTATTAGAAAGAATATCTTTACAATTGACTTGTTTAGGACACCAATAGATTTTAAAATCGCAATATCTTTAGTTTTGTTTTTAACTAATATTGTCAAACCAGAAATTATATTAAAAGCAGCTACTATAATAATTAAAGACAATATTATAAACATTACATTTCTCTCAACTTTAAGAGCTGAAAAAAGTGCACTATTCATATCTGACCAGGAATACACAAATTCATTTTTAAAAATTTTCTGTACTATTTCTTTTTGGTCTTCAATTTTTTGAGGATTTTTAAGATAAATTTCTAAATTTCTATCATCCTTATTTAGATTAAAGAACTCCTCTAGAGTTGATATATTTATAAAAGCTATATTGTTGTCGAAATCAACAAGTCCACTTTCAAAAATTGATACAACTGTAAAAGTTTTTTGTTTAGGTATATTACCTATTATTGTTTCAATTCCACTTGAGGACATTATTGTAATATCATCCCCTATATCAAGATTAAGAGTAAAACTGAGCTCTTTTCCAATTGAAATAAAATTTTTACTTAAGTTGTTTCTGTTGCCTAAAAAATTTTTATTTTTTACTAATTCAAGTTTCGAGAAATCATTATTTTTATAACCTCGCAGTATTATTCCTTTGGAGGTCTCACTTTTAATCATTATGGCCTCACCTGAATTGCTTAAAATCAATTCATCAGAAATAAGTTTTAAATTGTTAAGTTTTAACTTTTCAATTTCGATTACATTTTCATATGGTTTGACAGTTATATGAGCATTAAAACCAACTATCTTATTTATTAGTTCTGTCCGAAAACCATTCATGACTGACATGACAATTATTAAAACAGCTACACCAAGACTGATACCTATAAAGGAAAAAATTGAAATAACATTTAGAAAGCCATCTTTTTTCCTAGCTTTCAAAAACCTGAAGGTAATTTCTTTTTCTAAAGTAGAAATCAATTTTTTTCTTTTTGTTTTTTGATTATTTCTATTATTTCAGCTATTTTTAATTTTTTTGTTTCTTTTCCAACTTCTTTAAATTCTATTAAGTCACCCTCAGTTTGTTTGCCTATTATTATTTGATATGGAGCACCTATTAAATTCATCTTTTTTATTTTTGATGAAAAATTTTCATCAGTATCGTCAATTATTGCGTCAATGTTGTTTTTTTCTAATTCAGAATTAAACTTATTTGCTTTTTCTAATGCTGAATTATCATTTTTATTTATCATCGTTATTATTCCAATATCATATGGTGCAACAGATATTGGCCATTTCATGATTTCATTTTTCTCATCGTATTTTGCTTCTATTATTGCGCCTACTAACCTTGAAACTCCTATGCCGTATGAGCCCATTTTAACAAAATCTTTTTTACCACCAGGAAGATCTACTGATGCACCCATTGGTTTTGAATATTTGTCACCAAAATAAAATATATGACCCACCTCAATACCTTTAGTTTTCAATCGATTAGTTTCTGAAACTTGTTTTTCAAACTCATTCTTATCAAATTTTTCATCAGTAACTGAGTAAAATTCTTCATATCTTTTTCTCAGGTCTTCTAACGATTTTTTTTCTAATTTTGTGCCTTCACTTTTCAAATCAAAAATTCTCTTATCCGTATAAATTTTACTTTCACCAGTTTCAGCTAAAATAATAAACTCATGAGAAAGGTTGCCCCCTATAGGTCCAGTATCAGCAGCCATTGGAATGGCAGTAAGATCTAATCTCTTGAAAGTTTTTAAATAAGATAAAAAAAATTTATTATAAGAAAATAAAGCTTCCTCATCGGAAATATCGAATGAGTAAGCATCTTTCATATAAAACTCTCTACATCTCATTATTCCAAATCGTGGTCTAATCTCATCTCTAAATTTCCATTGAATATGATATAAAAGTTGCGGAAGAGATTTATAAGATTTAATTGATGCTCTAAATATATCTGTTACAAGTTCTTCATTGGTTGGGCCGTAAAGCATTTCACGATTTTGACGATCTTTTATTCTTAGCATTTCTTCACCGTAGTCCTCGTAGCGGCCACTCTCTTTCCATATTTCACTTGATTGTATGGTTGGCATTAAAATTTCTTGAGCTCCAATTTTGTTTTGCTCTTCTCTAACAATATTCTCAATTTTTTTCATGACTTTAAAACCTAATGGTAACCAAGAGTAAATTCCTGCTGATGATTGTTTAATCATTCCCACACGTAACATTAATTGATGTGATTTTATTTTGGCTTCTGAAGGATTGTTTTTTAAAATTGGAATAAATGATTGTGAAATATACATTCTAAGTGATTATATTTCTTAAATTTAAATATTCAAATTTCATAAGTAAGTAAATAATTATAAACAAAACTGTTGTAATTCCAGTACAATAAACAAATTTCTTTAACATTTTTGGATTTTCTGGGGAGCCTGGATCCTCACCCTCAATTTTAATCACTTTATTTCTCTCTACATCTATTGGTAGAATTGCAAAGAAAATTATCCACCAAATAATTATATAGATTATTGCTAATCCTGTAAGGCTCATTAAATCTTAACCAAGTTAATATTGGCGAAAGGTTTTTTTCCAGTCTTTTCTTTAGTAAATTTACGACAAGCAATTTTTAGTGCATCTATTAGATTATGCTCTTGCTGTTTATTACCAAGTTTAAAAGTTCTTGATGTTTTTTCAATTTCATCTTCTAGTCCGTATAAAAACTCCTCTTTCTCATAAACAGGCAATCCCCTGAAAGTGATTATGGGACTATTGTGGATATTTCCCTTTGGAGTAATTAAAATTGTTATTTCCAAATATCCATTACTACTCAAATTTCTTCTGTCTTTTATTGACTGAGAATCTTCCTCAACGCTTACATTTCCATCTAAATATAATCTACCACTCGGTGCTTTATCATAAACTTCTGGTTTATCTCCAGGTGATAATTTTACAATATCTCCATTTTCAACTTGAACAGGATGAGGAACCTGCATTTCTTTTGCAAAATTGATATGTTCTATCATATGTCTGTGCTCTCCATGAACTGGAATAACACATTGTGGTTTGACCCATTGATACATATCTTTAAGATCTTCTCGATTTGGATGACCTGATACATGAATAAATTCAGTTTCTTCAGAGATCACCTCGATACCATCTTTCACTAATTGATTATGGAGCTTATAAAGTTTTTTTTCATTACCTGGAATAATTTTTGACGAAAAAATAACAGCGTCGTCTTTTTCAATAAATACATCTGGATGAACATAATTTGCTATTCGCATCATTGCTCCCATTGGTTCACCTTGACTACCTGTACATAAATAGAGAATTTTTTCTCTAGAAAAATTTTTTGCGTCCCTAGGGTCAATAGGTTCAATTGTATTTTTTAAATATCCACATTGTCTTGCAGCCTTATAGATTCTGTGCATTGATCTTCCAACTAAAGATATCTGTCTCCCAGATTTTTCAGCACAGTAAAAAGCTGTTTCCATTCTTGCGACATTTGACGCAAAAGAAGTAATGATAACTCTTTTTTTTAATCGATTAACTATATTTAACAAATTTTTTCTTACATCTAACTCTGATCCTGATCTTCCGGCACTAAAAACATTTGTTGAGTCACAAATCATTGCTAAGACACCCTCATCACCTATTTCTTTTAACCTTTTAGAATTAATTTCATCTCCAATTAATGGATTTGGATCAACTTTCCAGTCTCCAGTATGTAGAATTACACCTGCTGGGGTTTTAATTCTCAAACCATTTGGCTCTAGTATTGAATGTGTTAAAGTGATGTATTCAATCTCAAATTGTTCTAATGAAATATTTCCATTTAATTCAACAATTTGTAGATCTTTAGTAATATCAATATGTTTTTCTTTAAATTTTTCCTTTATCAAAACAGCTGTGAACGGTGTTGCGTATATCTTGCATTGAAGTTTTGGCCATAAATGAGCAATTGCTCCAATGTGGTCTTCATGGGCATGGGTAAGAACTATACCTAATAAATTATCTTTTTTTTCAACAATAAATCCTGGATCTGGATAAATTAAATCTATTCCAGGAAGAGTATCATCTGCAAAAGTAACACCAATATCAACCATGATCCATTTGTGGTCGCCTGGTAAACCATAACCAAACAAATTCATGTTCATCCCAATTTCACCAGATCCACCTAGTGGACAAAATAATAATTCTTCTTTCATCTACTTAATAATTTAGAAATTTTTATAAGCCCCTTAACAGTGATATCTTTGTTTTCAATAACCTTTGTTTTAATCGAATTTTTAAATAAATCAGAAAAACCACCCGTAATAACAACCTTATAAGATTTCCCTGTTTCTTTCTTAATCAATTTAATAATATTGTCAATTAAGCCTGCATAGCCCCAAAAAAAACCTGATCTAACAGCTGAATTCGTATCAATTCCAATTACTTTTTTTATTTTTTTAAGATTAATTTTTGGTATCAGAGAAGCCTTATCAATTAAAGTATTTAATGAAATACTTATACCGGGAGCAATAACACCTCCTCGGTAAGTATTACTTGCTAATACATCGAACGTTGTAGCTGTGCCAAAATCTAAAATAATAAAATTTTTCTTAGGACTCATTAAGCTTATTGCATTTGCCAGTCTATCAGAGCCGACTTGTTTAAAGTTTGCTTTTATATTTAGCATAGATTTTAAATTGAGATCTTTTATTTCATAACACTTAACTTTAGTTTTTTTTGATAAAAATCTTTTAATAGAATTAAAAGTTTTTGGTACAACGCTACAAAATAATATCTTTTCAATATTTTTGAAATCTTTTATAAAAATTTTAAATTTTTTATTTAGAATTGAGTTTGTTATTGATTTTGACGGT
>CACJYQ010000015.1 GCA_902597725.1 uncultured Pelagibacteraceae bacterium | reverse complement strand
TCATTGTTGGTGGAATGGCTAATAATATTATTAAATACAAAGGGAACCAAATAGGTAAATCAATTAAAGAGGAAAATTGTGATCTAATGATCAAAGAGATTTTTGAAACTTTAAAAAGTCATTCTTGTAAAATTATTTTCCCAGAGGACGTATTGATTGGAAAAAATTTAAATGATGAACCTCAAATTAAAGAACTAGATAATATCAAAGATGATGATATCATTTTGGATATTGGTCCAAAGACATTAGATAAGATAAAAAGTATAATTAAAAATAGTGAAACAGTTCTATGGAATGGACCAGCAGGTTATTTTGAAAATCCAAATTTTGCTAATGGTAGTTACAGTATTGCAAAAGCTATAACACAAAAAAATAAAAATAATGCAATTTACTCAGTTGTAGGAGGTGGAGATACGATAGCTCTAATCAACAAAATTAAATTAATAGAAAATTTTAATTTTGTTTCAACTGCCGGTGGAGCATTTTTAGAATATCTTGAAGGAAAAGAGTTACCTGGTATAAAAGCTTTAAATTAATATGTCTGAATTAAACAATATAGCATTAAAAATAATTAATAATGGAAAAGGTATTCTTGCAGCTGACGAGAGTACTGCAACAATGACCAAAAGATTAGAGTCAGTTAAAGTTCAATCAACAGCTGAAAACCGTTTATTGTTTAGAGAAACATTATTCAGTGCATCTGGTATGACTAAATATATCGGAGGTGTAATTTTATACGATGAAACAATAAAGCAAATAACCTCAAAAAAAAACAAAATCCCAGAATTAATTTCTGCTATGGGCAGTGTACCAGGTATTAAAGTTGATACTGGAGCAAAAGTTTTAGCTGGTTCACCAAAAGAAAAAATTACTGAGGGTTTAGATGGATTAAGAGAAAGATTAAAAGATTATTATAAATTAGGGGCTAAGTTTACAAAATGGAGAGGTGTTTATAACATATCAAAAGAGCATCCAAGTAAACTCTCAATACAATCTAATGCACATGCCTTAGCTAGATACTCTGCATTAGTTCAAGAATGTAATATGGTTCCAATTGTTGAACCTGAAGTATTAATGGAGGGTGGACATTCAGCAGATGAATGCTTAATCAAAACATCTGAAGTAATAAGAAAATGTTTTGAGGAACTAATCTTGCATAAAGTTGATTTAAAAGGGATCATACTAAAGCCAAATATGATTTTAGCTGGGGATGGATGTAAAGATAAAATATCTAACGAAGAGGTGGCAAAATTAACTCTTAAATGTTTAAAAGACTCTGTTCCATCGGAGGTACCAGGAATAGCATTTTTATCTGGTGGTCAATCAGAAATAGAGGCAACGGAAAATTTAAATTTGATCAACAAATACAATGATACCAACTTTATAATGAGTTACTCTTATGGACGAGCTCTTCAACAAAGTGCATTAAAATTTTGGTCCCAAGACACAAATAATATCGAGGGAACTCAAAAAATTTTTAACCAAAGAGCAAAGATGAATACGTTAGCTGCTCAGGGTAAATGGTCTAAAGAACTTGAGAATTAATAAAAAAAAATTTATTTATCTCATCTCGCCAACAAAAATTAATAAATCTTTCTATCAAGATTTAATTAAGGTTCTTAAGCAAAAAAAAGTGAGTTTTTTTCAGTTAAGACTTAAAAAGGAAACTCTTAAAAAAAAAATAATCATTGGTGAAAAAATTAAGAAAATTTGCAAAAAATTTAATGTCAAATTTCTAATTAATGATGATGTTTTCATCGCTAAGAAATTAAATGCTGATGGTTGTCATTTAGGTCAAAAAGATATGGATATTACTGAGGCAAGAAAATTTATTGGCAACAAGATAATAGGTGTTACCTGTCATAACTCTATAAAATTAGCAAAAGTTGCTTTGAAAAGCAGAGCTGATTACATAGCCCTTGGGGCCTTTCATCATTCAAAAACAAAAAAAATAAAATATAAAGCTCATACTGATTTAATAAAAAATGTGAAAAAAATCACAAAAATTCCAGTTGTTGCTATTGGGGGTATTAATTCTGATAATTATAAAAAACTTTTATTGAATAAAGCAAACTTTTTAGCTATCTCAGGCTACATTTGGAATAATAAAAATTTAAAACCATTAGAAGCAATTAAGAAATTAAAATGAAAATAAATGCTGGAGAAATTAGAGTTGGTATGCTTTTAGAATATAAAAACGATTTATGGCAAGTGCTCAAAACACAACATGTAAAACCTGGTAAAGGTGGGGCGTTTGCACAAGTCGAAATGAAAAGCTTAAACAAAAATACAAAATTGAATGAGAGATTTAGATCAAGTGAGACTGTGGAAAAAGCATCTTTGGAGGAAATAATTCACAATTATTTATACGAAGATGAAAATAGTTATTTTTTTATGGAACCAAAATCTTTTGAGCAAATAGAAATTAAAAAAAATATTGTTGGAGAAAAAGGAAAATTATTAATTGAGAACTTAGAAGTGTCTGTAAATTTCTATGATAGCAAGCCTATTTCTATAGATTTACCTAATCAAGTAAGTTGTAAGATTGAGACAACCGATGCTGCATTAAAAGGTCAAACAATTTCTTCATCATACAAACCTGCAACGTTAAATAATGGCCTTAATATCCAGGTGCCTCCTTTTATTGAGGCTGGAGATGAAATCATTATAGACACTAGGACTTTAGAGTATATTAAAAAAATTTAATAATATGAACTCTATTTCAGCAAATCTAAATATTATGATTAAAGCTAGTGATAAAGCTTCAAAAATTTTAATAAGAGATTTTGGAGAAATAGAAAAATTACAAGTTTCCAAAAAGAGTCAAAGAGATTTTGTAACCAATGCAGACCTGAAAGTAGAAAAAATAATTATCGATGAGTTACAAAAAGCGAGACCAAATTTTTCATTTATAAGTGAGGAAAGAGGATTAAAAAAAAATAAAGATACTGATCACACTTGGGTTATTGATCCTATTGATGGAACAAACAATTTCTTACACGGAGTTCCACATTTTGCAATTTCAATTGCTTTGATCTCGTTTAATGAGATAATTTCAGGGCTAATTTTTGATCCAATTAAAGATGAGATTTTTTTTGCCGAAAAAAATAAAGGGGCTTTTTTGAATAATCAAAGAATTAAAGTTTCAAAAAAAAAAGATATTGATGAATGTTTGTTTGCAATAGGTGAAAACTTAAAAATTGAAACTGATTTCTTAAGTAGAAAATCTGGATGTGCTGCACTTGATCTTGCTTATGTTGCCGCTGGTAGATATGACGGTTATTTTCAAAAAAAACTCAATTTGTGGGATATCGCAGCAGGAATGTTATTGGTCCAGGAGGCGGGGGGAATAATTAATGATATTAATATAAATAATTTTAAAAATCTAAATATTATTGCTTCTAATTCAAGTATAAATCAGGAATTTAAAAAAAATTTACCCAACTTTTAATTGTTTTAAAAAAATCTTTTGTTATAAGTCTCCCTATGAAAAAAAATATTCACCCAGATTACCATAAAATTAAAGTTGAGATGACTGATGGTACTTCTTTTGAAACTAAATCTACTTGGGGGTCTGATGGGGATGTTCTAAAACTAGAAATTGACCCAAAATCACATTCGGCTTGGACTGGTGGAAAACAAAAATTAATGGATAAAGGAAGAATAAGTAAATTTAATAAAAAATTTCAAAATTTTAAATCAGAAAAAAAATAAATGTCAAATGCACCTTTAATGCCAATGGCAACAGCTGTATGGCTAGTAGAAAATACAACATTAACATTTAAACAAATTGCAAACTTTTGTAATTTACACGAGGTAGAGATACAAGGAATTGCAGATGGAGAAGTAGCGAAGGGAATTAAAGCTTACAACCCAATTATGTCAGGACAATTATCAAGAGAAGAAATCGACCTTTCATCAAAGGATAAGGATAGACCTCTTCAAATTAAAAATCTTGATATTGAAATATCCAATGAAGAAAAAAAAATAAAAAAATATATACCACTATCCAAAAGACAAGATAAACCAGACTCTGCTCTATGGTTGATAAAACAACACAGCACACTTAAAGACTCTCAAATAGCAAAACTTGTTGGTATTACAAAAAACTCTGTTACTTCAATAAGAAATAAGAGTTATTGGAATTACAATAATTTAAATCCTAAAGATCCTATTGCTTTAAACTTATTTACTCAAAAAGATCTTCTAGAAGCAATTGCAAAAGCTGAGAGAAGAATAAAAAGGGAAAAAAAAGAAAAAGAAAAAAATAATATTACTAATAAAAACTTATAACATGAATAAATTTAATAGACATAAAATTACAAAGATGATATCAAATCGTCTTTTTGGGGGTATTTATTAAAATCGAAGTTAAAGATAACAATGTAGAACAAGCTCTAAGAGTTTTAAAGAGAAAACTCCAAAGAGATGGTTTTTTTAAAATAATTAAATTAAAGAATACTTATGAAAAACCGTCTGAAAAAAAGAAGAGAATACTGCAAGAAAATATAAAAAGAGTTAAAAAATTAAATAAGCTTAAGAATAGAATTTAAATTTATCGCGGGGTGGAGCAGTCTGGTAGCTCGTCAGGCTCATAACCTGAAGGTCGGCGGTTCAAATCCGTCCCCCGCAACCAATTAAATCTTAAATTTAGATTTCTTGCTATCAATTAAAAAAGCTTTGACTGTTTCTAATGTTAATTGATTAAAAGATTTTCCGAACCTCTGAATTTTCTCAATAATTTTCGGTGGTATAGTAATGATATGACAACCCAATTGTTTTGCTTGAACATAATTGTATGGCTCTCTAACACTCGCCCATAATATTTCAACATTTTTATAATTTTTTGCTAATTTAATACTTTTTAAAAATTCTGGAACAGGGTCTTTTCCCGAGTCCCCTGCTCTTCCAGCAAAAATAGATATTATAACTTTTGATTTTTTATCTATAACTTTTAAAATTTTTTTAGTTTGATTGGATGTGTAAACTGCTGTTATATTCAATTTAATATTTTGACCATTTAATTCTTTAATTGTTTTTCCGGTAAACCTATTTTTTGAATTTACTACTGGAACTTTTACATAAACATTTTTTCCCCATTCACTAATTTTTTTTCCCTGTTTTACCATTGATTTATGATCATCAGCAAAAACCTCAAGGGAAATTGGCTTTTTATTGCAGACTTTTAGTAATTGTTTAGAATATAATTGATAATTTTTAGCACCTGCTTTTCTCATAAGGCTAGGATTCGTTGTAAAACCTTTTACAATATTTTTTTTATTAAATTTTTTTATAATTTGTAAGTCTGCAATATCACAAAAAATTTTAATACCCATTATATCCTATAAATTTTTAGTAATATCTTCTGTCATTTTTTTTGCATCGGCAAATAGCATCAGAGTATTTTCCTTATAAAATAGGTCATTATCTATACCTGCATATCCAGGTGATAAACTTCTTTTTACAAATAAAACTGATTTGCATTTTTCTACATCAAGAACAGGCATTCCATAAATCGGACTTTGAGGATCAGTTTTTGCGACTGGATTTGTTACATCATTGGCTCCAATTACAAATGCTACATCTGCATTCGCAAAATCATTATTTATTTCTTCTAATTCAAAAACTTCATCGTATGGAACATTCGCCTCAGCTAATAAAACATTCATGTGTCCTGGCATTCTTCCCGCAACAGGATGTATTGCATATGAAACTTTAATATCATTTTTCTTCAAAGTATCTACCATCTCTCTAAGGGCATGTTGGGCTTGAGCAACTGCCATGCCGTAACCTGGAACAATTATGACTGATGAAGCATTTTTCATTAAAAAAGCTGCATCATCTGCATTGCCACTTTTCACAGGTCTTTGCTCTTTTTTAGAAACACTAGACGTTTCATCTGTTGCTCCAAAGCCACCTAAAATAACATTAAAGAATGAACGATTCATGCCTTTACACATTATATAAGATAAGATTGCACCAGATGATCCAACTAATGCTCCAGTAATAATCAATGCAGTATTCTCTAAAGTAAATCCGATTCCTGCAGCTGCCCAACCTGAATAAGAATTTAACATAGAAATTACTACTGGCATATCTGCTCCCCCAATTGGAATAATCAAAAGAAAGCCTATAAGAAAAGATACTGCTAACAATATCCAAAATAAATTTGATGATTGTGTTGAGCATAAATAATAAATTAAAACTATTATTGAAATTAAAATAACTGCATTTAACGGATGTTGACCTTTAAATGTAATTGGTGATCCAGACATAATCCCTTGAAGTTTTAAAAAAGCTATAATTGAGCCAGAAAATGTGATTGCACCAACAGCTGCACCTATGGACATTTCAATTAAACTTCCAAGCTTAATATTCCCCTGAGTACCAAGATTAAATGCTTCAGGATTTAAAAAGGCAGAAATTGCGACAAAAACAGCAGCTAGTCCAACTAAGCTGTGAAATCCTGCAACTAACTCAGGCATAGCGGTCATTGGAATTTTGTACGCTATAAATGCACCAATAGAACCACCTATTAAGATAAATAATAGAACATAAATTAAACCAGTAGAAAAATTGCCAACTGATAAAAAAGTTACAGTTACAGCAATAATCATACCTAGAATTCCAAAAAAATTTCCTTGTCTAGATGTTTCCGGTGATGATAGGCCTCTTAATGCAAGTATAAATAGTACACCAGAAACTAAATAAAAAATTGCAGACAAATTTGAAGAAATCATTTTTTATCCTTTTTCTTTTTTTTATACATTGCCAACATTCTTTGAGTTACAAGAAAACCTCCAAAGATGTTAATCGCTGCTAGAGCTATAGCAATAAATCCAAAAAGACTTGAGGTATTAAATACACTTTCAGAATCACCAGATAACCCTGCTATAATTGCTCCAACAATTATTACAGATGAAATCGCGTTAGTTACTGACATCAATGGAGTATGTAATGATGGAGTAACACTCCATACAACATAATAACCAACAAATATTGATAGTATAAAAATGCTAAATCTAAATATTAAAGGATCTATTTCCATTTTATTTCATTAAGGTTTTTGAAATTATTTCATCTTCTAAATTGATATTTATTTTTTTTTTTTCTTTGTCGAATAAATTTTCAACAAAGTTGAATATATTTTTTGCATATAAATTAGATGCAGAAACAGGTAACTTGTTTAATATATTTCTTTCACCCATTATTTTAACTCCATTTTTGTCAATTACTTTATCTACTTCTGTGTATGCTGTATTTCCTCCCTGAACAGCAGCTAAGTCATATACCACTGAGCCTGGCTGCATGTTGTTTATCATATTTTCTTTAATTATTAATGGGGCTTTTTTTCCAGGAATTAACGCTGTACAAATTACTATATCAATTTTTTTTAAAGTTTCGGCTAATAATTCTTCCTGTTTTTTTTTAAATTCATCAGATGCCTCTTTCGCGTAGCCACCTTCTGTCTCAAGATTTTCTGAGCCTTCTACTGTTAAAAATTTTCCACCTAAACTTTCAACTTGTTCTTTTGATGCTGTTCTTACATCTGTCGCGAAAACTATTGCGCCCATTCTTTTTGCGGTAGCAATAGCTTGCAGTCCAGCAACACCCGCGCCAACAACTAAAACTTTAGCAGCCGGAATAGTGCCTGCTGCTGTCATCATCATAGGCACTGCCTTCTCAAAATTAGCGAATGACTCGATCACAGCTTTATAACCTGCAAGATTTGCTTGAGAAGATAATATATCCATGGATTGTGCTCTAGTAATTCTTGGAAGCATTTCTAACGAAAATACATTTGCCTTTTTTTTTACTAAATCATCTATTTTATTTTTGTTTTCATAAGGATTAAAGACACCTATTAAATTTTGATCCTCTTTAATTAAAGAATTTTTTTCATCAGACAAAATTCCTAATTGTAAAATTATATCTGAGCCAGTTAAAATTTCATTTTCATCGTTGGAAATTTTAGCACCTAGATCTAAATATTCATTATCATTAATTCCAAGATGTGTTCCATAACCTTTGCTTAAGAAAATTTCAAAACCCAGAGAAGTATATTTTTTAATTATTTCAGGTGTTATAGCTATCCTTTTTTCCAAATTTTGATTTTCTAAAATAGACCCAACTTTCATAAACGAAGCCTACAATAAGAAAATTGCCATTAAAACTAAAACCAACACTACAGCGACAGTTCCCCACAGAACAAACTTTGTAAAATTATTCCAAGTATTCTTATGGTTATCATTATCCATAAAAATTATTTTTGTCTGGCTTTAAATTTTGGGTTAGTCTTATTAATTATGTAAACTCTACCTCTTCTTTTTACCATTTTAGAATTAAGGTCTCTTTTCTTTAAAGATTTTAATGAGCTTTTAATTTTCATAATTAGCTGTTAATGCTGGCAACGACCTACTCTTCCATGCCTTAAGACAAAGTACCATCGGCGCTGAAAGGCTTGACTTCCGAGTTCGGAATGGGATCGGGTATAACACTTTCGCAATAATTGCCAGCACGTTTTTATATAATAATATCAATGTTTGTAAATATTAATTTTTAAGTAATAATGCTCTAAAAACTTATAAGATAGACATCTTTTTAATAAATATTAATAATTTGGTTTTAGAAATTGATGAATAATTTTAATATAAAAAATGGAATATTATCTTAAATCTAGCAAACAGTATTATGAAAAAAATAGTGACTCAAGATTGAAATTTATAGAAAAAAAAGAATTTTTATTTTTAGAAATTTCAAAATTTATAAATAATTGTATCAACAATTCTAAGGAAGTTTTTTTATTTTGTGCAGGAAATTCCATAATATCTCAAAATATCAAATCAGAGAAAATTAATATTAAAGAAATAAATAAAAATTATGAAAAAAGCTATGATGAAAGTATCATTTATAAAAATGACTTTGAAAAAAAAGATATTGAAAATTGTGATCATTTGATCATAGCTGATATAGAACATCAAAATAATCCTACTTTAAATTTGCTGAAACTTTCAAATTTAATTAACGATGATGCACGAATCATAATCTTATCTAAGAATTTTTTTTGGATGTTTATTATAAAAATGCTAAAATTTTTTTTTAATTTTTCACCAAAGCAAAATAACTTTTTACCATCCTCTTATCTTACAAACTTGTATTCTAGTTGTAACTTAGAAATTGTTAGATCTGAAAGAATTATTGCATTACCAGTTAATATTCCTTTTATTACAAGTCTTTTCAATAAAATTTTTAGGTTACCAGTTTTAAATTTGTTTTGCATTTTGAATATTACTATTTTAAAAAAAATTAATACCCTCTCAGACAATCAAAATAAAAAAGTTTCATTTATAATTCCATGTAAAGATGAAGAAAAAAACATTCCTCTTTTTAAAAATCAAATAAATAATTCAAATGAAAATTTTGAATTTTTATTCGGAGATGACAACTCATCTGATCAAACAAGGAACGAGATTGAAAAGATTAAAAATGAAATTAAAAACAAAGAAATTAAATCTTATGAGGGTCCAGGCACATGTAAAGCTCAAAATGTTTATAAAGGAATTGAGTTCGCAAATGGACAAATAATAGTTATTTACGATGCTGACCTCACTGTTAGTTTTGAAGATATAAATTTTGCAATAAATATACTTAATAATTCTAACGCAGATTTTATAAACTGTACGAGAATGATTTATCCTCAGAAAGAAGGGGCTATGAAGAAATTTAATTTTTTAGGAAATAGTTTTTTTGCTTTTTTATTTAGTGTTTTATTTAAAAAAAAAATTACTGATACTTTATGCGGAACAAAGATTTTTTATAAAAAAGATTGGTTTAAAATTAAAAAAGATATATCTAATTGGGGTGCTAAAGATTTATGGGGTGATTTTGACTTACTGATTGGTGCTTATAAAAATAATCTTAAAATTCTAGAAGTTCCAGTTACTTATTTCGAAAGATCAGAGGGAGAAACTAAAATGACCAATGTTATTACTAATGCATCAAGAATGTTTTGGATCGTAATTTATTCTTTTTATAAATTAAGATTAAGAGACTAAATTTTTTTCAAAATTATATAGGAAATCAAATAAATAAATATATTAATTGTAATAAGTGTTATTAAAAAACCGTGGTGATTATAGAATTTTGATCCTATTATAAAAATGTTCAAATTATAAAAATTAAGGATTAAAGCTGTAATGATATTTGAAAATAATTTCTTATCAATTTTTTTATTGAGTTTTTTAAATACCAATTGATGCAAATGTTCATTATCAGGTAACATTGGTGATTTGTTTTTTAATTTCTTACGTATTATCGAAAAAAGTATCTCCATCGCCGGGTACCATAAAAGTAAAATTATAAAATAAGGTGATATTAAATCGTTTGTTACATGAAGTTTAATCAATAAATATGAAAACAAAAATCCTATAAGGTATGATCCATTATCACCTAAATATAATTTATTTAATAAATTTAAAATCAATAAAGTTAAAAAGATATAAATTAAAATTACGCTATCAAAAGCAAGATCAAATTTAAGAAAATGAAGTAAACAAATTATCAGAAAATAATAACCCAAAGATAAAGTATTTAAACCATCAATAAAATTTGATCCATTTATCACTATCAAAATACAAAAAGTTACAAATAAAATATTAAAAATTTTATTTGATATAATTTTATCAAGTATATCTATTCTAGTATTTGTGATCTCTAATTCTCCAATTATAGCTAAAGAAAAACAGATTATTGTTTGAAATAAAAATCTCTTATTAGCGGATATAATTTTTTTAAGATCTGAGAGAATACCTAAAGCAAAAATACCAAAAAAACAAAAATAGATTAGTTCGTTACTATTAAAAAAAAAATAAGTATAAAAAACTAATAAAATTACACCTCCTGTTAAAGGAACACTTTTTATAGATGAAAATTTTTGGTGCAAATCACCAGTGAAACTTGGTAATAACTTACTTCTAAGTAATAACTCATTAATTAAAGTAGATATTAAAAAAATTATTATAAAGTTTTCCATTTAAAATTTTTTAAAAGATAATTTTTAGACAATATAAACAAGTATATTAATGATTTGATTACACTGTAATTCATATAATTTCTGTAAACTTTATATCCATCAAAAATCTTTTGTGAAAGATCCGAGGATAATGATCCATTAGTTTTATACCAATAAGTTAGACATCTATTAAATGAAAAAATTTTATTACCAAGTTTTAAATGGTTTAACCAAAAAACAAAGTCTTCTTTAGTTTTTAATGATGGAAATTTCACTTTTTTCAAAATTTTTTTACTAATTATGGCGGTAGAGAGTCCAATATCACAAGAGTTTATTAAATCATTTACAGATTCAAAATTTCTAGCTTTTCTAATTTGTGAATCAAAAAAACCATTGTTTATTATTTTGTAATCAGTATGCGAAATCAAAATTTTTTTTTTTATCATGAAATTTACTTGAGCCTCTATTTTTTTTTTATGCCAAATGTCATCAGCATCAACAAAAGCTATATATTCACCTTTACAAATTTTCATACCTTTATTTCTTGATTTTCCAACTCCTATATTTTTTGAGTTGACTACAAATTTTACTCTTTTTTCTTTTAAGGTAATTGATTGAAGATATTCTAAATCTTTTTTATCTTTATCATCATAAATTATAATTATTTCTAAGTTCTTATGACTTTGATTAACAACAGAATTTAAAGTAGCTTTGATGTATTGTCTTTTTTTATAATATGGAATAATTACACTAATCAGTTTATTCATATAAAAATAAGAAATATAAGAAAAAATAATAAATTACTATAACTTACTTTAAATGACACATAAAAAATTAATCATTTTTATGCCTTCAATAGAAATGGGTGGGGTAGAAAAAAACTTATTTATTATTTCAAATTATCTAAGCTCAAAATTTAAAGAAACTGCACTCATTACTTCATCATCGAGCACAAAAAAATTTGGAAAAAAGGTTAAAATTATAAGTTTTGATTTATTCAATAATATTTTTAAATTAAGAAGTTTAAAGATTTTGATAAGCTGTATTTTACTAATTAAAGAAATTACTAAAAATCAATTTCAGGATGTTACTATACTTAGTTTCCAAGCAAACATATATTCTATTTTAATTGCTAAAATCTTTAAAAAAAAAATAATTGTTAGATTAAATTCCTCGCCTACTGGTTGGTTAAAAAATTCATTAAAAAAAAAGATATTTACAAAAATATATTCTTTATCAAGTTTAATTATTGTAAACAGTCAAGAATTTAAAAATGAAATTAAAAAAAAATTAAATTTAAAATCAATTTGTATTTATAATCCCTTAGATAAAAAAAGAATTGCAAAAAAAGCAAAAGTAAATTTTAAGAAAAATCCTTTTAAAATCAAAAATTCATTAAAACTAATTAGTGTTGGCAGATTAGTCGACCAAAAAGATCATTTAACATTATTAAGATCAATTAGAAATATCAAAAATAAAATCAAAGTTGAATTAATCTTAATAGGCCAAGGAAAAAATAAGATTTTTTTAAATAATTATATAAAGATTAATAGACTAGAAAAAAATGTAAAAATTTTAGGGTATAAAAAAAATCCCTATCCTTTTATAAAATGTTCTAATGTTCTAGTGTTAACATCAAAATACGAGGGTTTACCAAATGTTTTGTTAGAAGCGATTACATTAAAAAGATTTGTAATTTCAAGCGATTGTCCAACCGGGCCAAAAGAAATTCTAGATAATGGAAAAGGTGGAATGTTATTTAAAACTGGTAATTATAAAGACTTATCTAAAAAAATTATTCTATGCAAGAGCCAAACCAAGGTAATTAAAAGAAAAATTAATTATGCTTATTCATCATTAAAAAAATATGATTCAGAAAAAAACTTAAATTTATATTATAAAAATCTTATTTAATTTACTTAAAAATTTCTTTGATTTTTATAAATGAGCTCGTAGCCTTTTCTTAAAAGCATCTTATTTTTTGAGATCAATTTAAATTTATTGTTTGTAAAGAAGAAATTAAGACTTCTTAGATTATAGTTTTTAATCAAAGAATCATCATAATGACACTCTAAGAGAATAATTTTAGTTTTTTCAATAAATTTTTCTAGACCAATCAAAACATTCAATTCATATCCCTCGGTATCAATTTTTAATAAGTCAATCTTTTTAAGTTTATTCTTAATTAAAATTTCAGATAATGTTTTAACTTTTATTCTTATCTTTTTTTTATAAACAGAACTTTTAAAATAAAATAAACCAATAACAATTTTTTTCAGTTTTGAATAAAATGATTTATTATTAATATCGTTTATTGATGACATCGAGGAAATATATCCAATATTTAAATCTACGTAGCCTTTTTTATTTCCTAAAGCAAATTCAAAAATTTCAAGATTGTTTTTTTTAATTTTTTTTAGTGTATTTGAGCATTCTGGATTTGGCTCAAATGCGAAAATTTTCTTTACAGTAAAATTATTTGAAATAGTGTTAATCATTTCACCTCCATGAGCACCTACATCAATATAAAGATCAATTCTTTTACTTAAATTTTTTTTTAAAATTTGAATGTTTTTTTTTTGAATAAAATGATCTAATCGGTCTAATATGATATTAATAAGATTTTTCATCTTTCAAAAAAAATATAATTGTTAATTACCCTTATTTTTCTTGGAGTATTTGAACAAGGTGTTGGTGTTGCCCAGCAATACCCATTGGTCGTAAACATATACGTTACATTATCAAAACTAAAACTTTCGTATTTTTTATCAATTACAGTGTAAAATGGAAAATTATCAAATTTATATTGATCGTTGCGATTGAATTCAGATTCTAATCTTAAAATATTTTTTGTATTAAAAATGATTATAATTAGAATAATAAAAAAATTAGTTATTTTATTAATATTAACCTTGGTATTTTTAATAGAATAAAAATACAAAAATATCGATGTTAAAAAAATCGTGATAGGTAAATATCCTCCATATCTTAAAGATGGATGTTTAAAAAACCAAATTAATAATGCTAAAAAACTTAAAAAAATCAATAATTTTCTAACTTTGATTAGATCATTCTTTAAATTGAGTTTTTTATTAAAACTGAAAAATATAATTAAATTAATCAAGATAACTATA
The DNA here is from genome assembly GCA_902597725.1 of uncultured Pelagibacteraceae bacterium. Taxonomy (GTDB): domain Bacteria; phylum Pseudomonadota; class Alphaproteobacteria; order Pelagibacterales; family Pelagibacteraceae; genus Pelagibacter. Next base: position 370 of record CACJYQ010000015.1, on the reverse strand, counting down.
AACAAGAAATCTGAAACTTTGCCCACAAAATAATTTTTGTACCAGTTGGTGACCCAATTTAAACCTTTTATATACTCACTCAAATTTTCAACTTTATAATTTGGACTTGCTCCAGCTTTTGCCCAAGACTCAAGCCAAATATTATTTCTAATGATTTCCTTTGACTCTAAAGACCAAAAAAACTTATCTCCTATACAAGAAATTTCGACTGGATATATCACGCAACCAGTATTTATAAAATTGTGAATAATAAATAAAACAATAAAAGATAAATAACAAATGACTGCTTTTAAATTGAGATTCTTATTTTTTAATGGATTTAACTTTAATTGATATAAAACAAAAGGTATTAATAAAAAATAAATTAAGA
>CACJYQ010000014.1 GCA_902597725.1 uncultured Pelagibacteraceae bacterium | reverse complement strand
AGGACGATATATTCTTCCAAAAAAAATATTTTTTAAATTATTAAATCAAAAACCAGGTAAAGGTGGTGAAATTCATATAACTGACGCAATACAATCATTGATACAAAACAAAGAAAAATTTATCGCTCATAATTTTACCGGGAAATACTTGGATTGTGGAAGCATGGATGGTTATATCAAATCAACATTAGAAATAGCAAAATCATGAAACTTTGTATGATAGGTACTGGTTATGTAGGTCTAGTTAGTGGAGTATGTTTTGCAGACTTGGGCAATGATGTAGTTTGTGTCGATAAAAACTTAAAAAAAATAGATTTACTTTCTAAAGGAAAAATTCCTATTTATGAACCTGGACTAACCGAACTAGTAAATAAAAATTATAAAAATAAAAGATTAAAATTTTCATCTGATTTAAAAAAATCCATAAGAGAATCTGATATAATTTTTATATGTGTTGGAACGCCATCTAAAAAAGGCGGTAACAGTGCAGATCTAAGTCAAATTTATCAAGTAGCAAAACAGATAAGTCTATCAATTAATAAATTTAAGATAATAGTTACTAAGTCAACAGTACCTCTTACAACAGGTGATGAAATTGAAAAAATTTTATTAAAAAAAAAGAGCAATAAGAATAAATTCTCTGTAGTATCGAATCCAGAATTTTTAAGAGAGGGTGAGGCTATCCGAGATTTTATTTTTCCTGATAGAATAGTTGTTGGATCTAATGATAAAAAGTCTAACCGTATAATGAATAACTTATATGCACCTTTAATTTCTAAAGGAGCTCAATATGTTCATACCTCAAGACGAGCTGCAGAATTAATCAAATATGCATCAAATGCTTTTTTAGCTACAAAAATCACGTTTATTAATGAAATTGCAAATTTATGTGAAAAAACAGGAATAAATATCGAAGATATCTCAATTGGGATGGGTTTAGATAAAAGGATAGGTAGTCGTTTTCTAAGAGCTGGTCCAGCATATGGTGGATCTTGTTTTCCAAAAGATACTAAAGCTATAACCTCAACTGCTGATAAATTTAAAACTAATTTATCTGTAATAAAGTCAGTAATTAAATCTAACCAAAATCGGTCTAATCTTTTGTTAGGTAGAGTTTTCAAAATTTTAAATAATAAGATCAAAAATAAGAAAATAACTTTTTTGGGAGTTACATTTAAGGCTAATACTGACGATATGAGGGACTCATCAAGTTTATCAATGATACCATCTCTAGTTAAAAAAGGTGCAAAAATAAAATATTTTGACCCCACTGGATTTAAAAAAGAATTTTCGAAGATTAAAAATGTTTCTTACGTTGATAATATCAAAGATTCTATTAAAGGCTCAGATCTTGTAATAATTCATACAGAATGGAATGATTTTAAGTCAATTAATTTTAAGAATTTAGTAAAAGGAAAAAAGTTTATTATTTACGATATGAGAAATATATACTCTCCACTGAAAATTAGAAATCAAGGTTTTAAATATTATAGTATTGGAAGATAAGTTTTAATTAAGTTCAAATATAGCATCAACTTCAACAGCAACTCCTAAAGGAAGACTGTTAACACTCACAGCTGCTCTTGTGTGCATTCCCGCATCCCCAAAAACCGATGCGATTAAATCAGATGCACCATTAATTACTTTAGGTTGATCCTGAAAATTATCAGTTGAATTAACAAAACCTGTTAATTTAATACAAGATTTAATCTTTGTAAGATCATTGTCGCATGCCTTCATTATTTGAGAAATAATACTTAAAGCACATCTTTTTGCTGCATTATATCCAGAGTCGACATCTAAATCTTTTCCAACTTTTCCTTTTATTAGTTCACCTTTTTCATCAATTGAAATTTGTCCTGACACAAATAACATCTTTCCCGTAATTTTAGTTGCAACATAATTTCCAACTGGTGCTTTAGCATCAGGAAGCTTTAACCCAAGTTTTTCTAAATTTTTTTGATAATTCATTTTTTCTTTTTTTTCTTTTTTGTTTTATCGTATTCTTTTCTTTTCTCAATCAATATTAACGCTTCTTCCATTGTAAGTTCTGTTGGATCCTTTTCTTCAGGTATTGTCGCATTTAGAGATTTATACTTGATATATGGTCCGTATTGTCCCTTCATAATTCTAACTGGTTTTTTATCCTCAGGGTGTTCACCTAAATCTTTGATCATTGAAGAAGACATTCTCCCTGGCTTAGCCTCAGCAATTAATGTTATCGCTCTATTTAAACCAATAGAGAAAATTTCTTCAATATTTTCTATTCGAGCTGATTTATTTTCACACTTAAGATAAGGACCAAATCTTCCAGTGTTTAAAGTAATTTCTTTTTGATTATCAGGATTTATTCCTAAAGATTTTGGTAGTGAGCATAAAAATTGTGCTTTTTCTAAATCTATACTTTCTAGCTCCAAACCTTTTGGTATAGAGATATTTTTTAAAAGTTCATTTACATCTGATTTAAGTTTTTTTGTTTTCTTTTTTTTCTTTTGTGTTTTTTCAATCTCCGTATCTTCTGGAATTTTTTCATATTGCAAATATGGACCAAATCTTCCATTTTTAAGATATATATCATTGCCGTTCTCATGTTTTCCAATAAATTTTGGTTCAGCTAACTGCGCTTGTGCCGCTGCTTTAGCTTTAGACAAAGGTCTTGTAAATTTACATTCAGGATAATTTGAACAACCGATAAACGCACCACCTCTAAAGCTATTTTTTAAGCTTAATGTCCCCGAATTACATAATTGGCACTTTCTTACAATATTTCCTTTATCATCCTTATCGAAAACCAAATCCCCTAAACTATCATTTAAAAGATCTAAGACCTCTCTTGTTCTTTTTTCCTTCACTTCAGCCACATTACTATTGAAGTCTTTCCAGAATAGTTCTAAGACTTTTATCCAACTTTCTTTACCAGTTGTAATTTCGTCTAATTGATCCTCTAAACCAGCAGTAAAGTTATAATCTACATATTTTGAGAACAATTTTTCAAGAAAAGCTGAAATAAGTTTTCCTCTATCAGTTGGAAAAAATCTTTTATTCAATATTTCTGCATAACCTCTATTTGCTATTGTAGAAATTATACTTGCGTAAGTAGATGGTCTTCCTATTCCTAATTCCTCTAGTTTTTTTACTAAGCTGGCTTCAGAATATCTTGGAGGTGGTTGTGTAAAATGCTGTTCATCTATTAAGGACTCAATATTTACAAGTCCTTTAGAAACAGAAGGTAGAATATTTTCGTCATCATCCTTACCTTGATTATTGTATATCTTTAAAAATCCATCAAACTTAAGAACTGATCCACTTGCTTTGCATACTGTATCATTATTAGTTGATGTAATCGTTATAGTATTTCTATCAAATTTAGCAGATTGCATTTGAGAAGATAAAGCTCTACTCCATATTAAATCATAAAGTTTATTTTGATCTGTGCTTAGATACTTTTTTACACTCTGTGGAGTTCTAATAACATCTGTGGGTCTTATTGCTTCATGTGCCTCTTGTGCATTTTTTGCCTTTTTACCAGAGTAATTTAAAGCACTCTCAGGCAAATATTCATTGCCGATTTCTTTTTTGATATAATCTCTAAAAGCCACAACTGCATCTTTTGATAAATTAGTACCATCTGTTCTCATATATGTTATCAAACCAATAGTTTCTCCTTCAATTTCGACTCCTTGATAAAGCTTTTGAGCAATTTGCATAGTTCTTGATGCACCAAACCCTAATCGACTTGAAGCTGTTTGTTGAAGAGTTGATGTAGTAAATGGTCCTGATGGATTACGATTTACTACTTTACTAGATATATCTGTAATACTGAATTTTTTTTGATTGATACTTGATATAGCTTTATTTATCTCGTCTTTATTTCTAAAAGAGAATTTTTCAATTTTGTTATTATCTAGTTGACTAATACTTGCAAGGATATTTTGATTTTTTTCATCTTTAAATTTGACACTTAAAGTCCAAAATTCTTCTGGCTTAAAGGATTCAATTTCATGTTCTCTTTCAGTTATCAATTTTAAAGCTACTGATTGAACTCTTCCTGCAGATTTAGAGCCTGGAAGTTTTGTCCATAATATTGGTGAAATATTAAAGCCAACCAAGTAATCTAAAGCTCTTCGAGCCATGTAAGCATCAACTAAAAGCGGTTCAATTTGTCTTGGATTTTCAATCCCATGAATTACTGCTTTTTTTGTAATTTCATTAAAAACAACTCTTTCTATTTCTTTATCTTTAAGAAGTTTTTTTTCATTTAGATATTCTTTTACATGCCAAGCTATTGCTTCTCCTTCACGATCAGGGTCAGTTGCTAGTATAATTTTTGAAGAATCTTTGGCTGCATCAGTAATTTCTTTAAGATATTTTTTTGAAAAGCTATCAATTTCCCATTCCATTTTAAAATCTTGATCTGGATCAACTGAACCATTTTTAGACGGTAAATCTCTAATATGCCCATAACTAGCTAATACTTTATAATTATCACCTAAATATTTATTGATAGTTTTAGCTTTAGCCGGACTTTCTACAATGACCAGGTTCATAAATGACAAACTACCTAAAAGAGTTAGATAGTCAAATTAATAAATTTTTGTCTTAGTTTCTTCTTTATTTTTCAATCTTTTAATATTTTCTCGATGAGTAAAAAATATTAACACAAACATGATTATAAAAAAAAATATATCTTTAAATTGACCCGTGACTAGCAAATAAATAGGAATTGATACAGAAGCAATTAATGAGGATAAAGATGAAAATTTTGTTATAGCAAAAATTACAAACCAGGATAAAGCAAAGATAATTCCAAAATAAATATTTATAGCAAATAGAATACCAACGTATGTTGCAACACCTTTCCCTCCTTTAAATTTAAGCCATATAGGAAATACATGACCTATAAATGCACATAATGATGCTAAATATAAAAAATCTGTGTAATAAATTTTAACAAATATTACAGGGATAACAGCTTTTAAAATATCAAGAGCTAGCGTGATGTAACCAACCGTCTTATTACCAGTTCTAAGTACATTTGTAGCCCCAATATTTCCAGATCCAATATCTCTTATATCTTTTTTCAAAAAAATTTTGGTTAGTATCAATCCAAATGGAATTGAACCCATCAAATATGAAATTATACCTATGATAAAAGTGTCCATACTATAGCTTAAATAATTCTTTACCGTTTACAAATGTATTTGTGACTTTGCCTTGAAGTTTTTTATCTTCGATAGATGTATTTTTTGATTTTGAGATAAGTTTATCTTTCTTTACAATCCATGGTTTATCTATATCTACTATACAAAGATCGGCATTATTACCAATAGATAGATTCCCTTTATTTATCTTTAATATTTTAGCAGGGTTTGATGTTAATGCTTTTATAATTGTCTCTAATTTGAGTGATCCGTTATGATATAATTCTAAACTTAGAGAGAGCAGAGTTTCTATACCTGACGCACCAGTTGCTGCTTGAGCAAATGTTAATCTTTTTGACTCTTCATCTTCAGGCTTGTGGTCTGAAACTATTACATCAATTAAATCGTCCTTTAAACCTTGTACTAGAGCCAGTCTATCTTCTTCTCTTCTTAATGGCGGAGATAATTTCAAAAATGTTTTGAAATCTCCTATATCGTTTTCATTTAAAGATAAGTTATTAATCGAAACACCACATGTGAATTTTACTATCTCCTTTCTTGATTTAATTACATCGACAGACTTTTGTGATGACAATTGAGAGATATGATATCTACATTTAACCTTTTCCAGTAATGTTAAATCTCTCTCGATCAGAATACGCTCAGCGATTTCAGGTATACCAGATAGACCTAATTTTGAGGCAATTATTCCGGAGTTAATCATACCATTTTTTGCTAGCTCATAATCTTCAGCGTGCTGCATTATTAAGCTACCCAAATCTTTAGCAGAGTTCATTATTCTAGACATCAATCTTGGATTTTGAATTGTTTTAACGCCATCCGTGAATGCAATTATTCCTTTATTTTGTAACAAACCAAATTCAGTCATATTTGTACCTTCAGTATTTTTTGTTAAGGAGGCACATGGAAAAATATTTATCTTTGATTTATCTCTTCCTCTTCTTTTTAGAAAATCGACTATAGAAACATTATCAATTACTGGATCTGTATTAGGCATTGTTACAACTGAAGTGACACCACCTGAGAGTGCCGCGTTACTCAGTGTTCTAAAATTTTCTTTATACTCATAGCCTGGTTCACCAACAAAAACTCGCATATCGACTAATCCAGGGAAAATATACTTACCCTTTAAATCAATTGGTTTCTCTCTACTTGGTAAATTATTAATATTTACTTTTTTTCCTATGGCCTCAATTTTTCCGTCTTCACTTATAATCAAACCCCCATTTTCATTCATGGAGTTGTAAGGATCAATTATATTAGCGTTTATAAAATATTGTTTTTTCATTATGTACAAAATATTTTAAGACAAGCCATCCTTACCGCGACACCTAATTCAACTTGTTCTTTAATTACACTTTTGTTGATATCATCTGCTAGCATTGTATCTATTTCTATACCTCTATTCATTGGACCAGGATGCATAATTAAAGCATCAGATTTGGCATGTTGTAATTTGTCAGGAGTTAATCCGTAATATTCATAATATTCTCTATTGGATGAAAGATATGAACTTGTCATTCGCTCATTCTGTAATCTCAACATCATAACAATATCACAATCTTTCAATCCTTTTTTCATATCAGTAAAAGTATTAACACCAAATTTTTCAATTTCTTTTGGCATAAGATTTGTTGGAGCGATTATGTTCACTTCTGCGCCCAACATACTAAGTAAGTAAATATTTGATCTAGCAACTCTTGAATGAAGAATATCTCCACAGATTGCAATTTTTAATCCTTGTATCTTTTTTTTACGAGTTATGATTGTTAATGCATCTAATAAAGCCTGAGTAGGGTGCTCTCTTCTTCCATCACCAGCATTAATAACTGCACAGTTTACTTTTTGTGAAAGAAGATTACATGCTCCAGAATCTTGATGTCTAATTACAATAATGTCAGGATGCATCGCATTAAGAGTCATTGCTGTATCTATTAATGTTTCACCTTTTTTAATTGCAGAGTTGCTAATATTCATTGACATAACATCAGCGCCAAGTCTTTTACCAGCTAGTTCAAAAGAGCTTTGAGTTCTAGTAGAAGGTTCAAAAAATAAATTAATTTGAGTTTTACCTCTTAAAACGTCAACTTTTTTATTTTTACTCTGATTTACTTTTATAAATGAATTTGCTTCATCAAGTATTAAATTAACATCATTGATTGATAAATCTTGAATTCCTAATAGGTGTTTTTGAGATATTTTAATAGCTTGATTTGTTTTAATTGCCATTAAAACCAACTCTATAACTATAAACCTCTATAATAGCAAGTATTAATTATTCAAAAAATCTAAAGCTCCCTGTAATATAAAAGCAGCAGCGTTTTCATCTATCTTTTTTTCTCTTTTAGTCACATTAATATCTAATTGGCTAGATAGATTGAAAGCACCAACAGTTGATAGTCTCTCATCCCAAAGACAAATTGGAATATCTAAGTTTTTTTCAATATTTTCAGTTGTATCTTTTACTGATTGAGCAGACCTACCTGAGGATCCATCCATATTTAAAGGATTTCCAACAATGATTCCTTTTATATCATTTTCATCAACGATTAATCTGAGTTCATCAACAAGATCTTTAAGTGAATTCCTATTTATTGTTTTTAAAGGAGTGGCTATCAATTGTTTATCATCACAGATTGACACACCAATTCTTTTAGATCCAAGGTCTAAACCTATCAATCTACACTTATCTGAGTGTTTTTTTTTAAATTCCTCTAAAGTGATCATATTGTATATTCTAAACTTAAGTGATACTTTGCGTCTTATTTAAATAGCATATGAGCATAGATCTTAAAACAATAAAACATATATCTAAATTATCAAGAATTTCAGTTGATGAGCAAAGAGCTGAAAAATTGGCTGATGATTTAAATTCTATTTTTGATTTTATTGAAAAACTTAATGAATTAAAAACAGATAATGTTGAACCATTAACATCAATTGCAGAAACGACATTAAAGTTAAGATCTGATGAAGTAAAAAGCAAGAATATCAGAGAACAAATTATTAAAAATTCTCCCCAGGATAATGAAGATTATTTTGTAGTACCAAAGGTAATTGAATAATGTCAGATATAACCAAACAATCACTGACAGAACTGGTTGAGAATATTAAAAATAAAAAACTTTCTTCAACAGATGTAACCAAAGCTTTTATTGATAGATCTGAAAAATCTCAGGAATTGAACGCTTATATTACAAATGACTTTACCTCAGCTTTAGAAAAAGCAAAAAAATTTGACCAAAAACCTAATTTAGATTCAAAACTGCCTGGTATTCCAATGGCTGTTAAGGATTTATTTTGCACGAGAGATATTAAAACAACTGCTGGTAGCAAAATTTTGAATAATTTTGTACCAACTTATGAGTCAACTGTAACTGAAAATATTTGGAATGAAGGCGCAATACTTTTAGGTAAACTAAACTGTGATGAGTTTGCAATGGGTTCATCAAATGAAACAAGTTTTTTTGGTAATGTTCAAAGTCCTATTGACAGGAATTTAGTTCCAGGTGGATCATCAGGTGGCTCAGCCTCAGCAGTAGCTGGACAATTAACTCCTGTTACAATTGGTACTGATACTGGAGGATCAATTAGACAGCCAGCTTCTTTTACAGGGATTGTTGGATTGAAACCTACTTATGGAAGTTGCTCAAGATACGGAATAGTTGCTTTTGCTTCATCATTAGATCAAGCAGGACCGATGGCACAAAATGTTAAAGATTGTGCTTTACTACATGAAGTAATTAGCTCTTATGATCCAAAAGACTCTACTTCAATAGATTTTAAAAGAAATCATTACAGCAAAGAACTTACAAATAATATTAAGGGAAAAAAAATTGGAATACCAAAAGAATATAGAGTTGATGGTATGCCTAAAGAAATTGAAGATCTTTGGCAAAAAGGTATTCAGTACGTTAAAGATTGTGGTGCTGAGACCATTGATATTTCTCTTCCGAACACAAGTTATGCCTTACCGACTTATTATATAGTTGCTCCTGCAGAGGCATCATCAAATTTAGCAAGATATGATGGTGTCAAATATGGATTTAGAGCCAAAGGTGAAAACTTAATTGATATGTATGAAAAAACTAGATCAGAAGGTTTTGGAACTGAAGTTCAAAGAAGAATTATGATTGGAACTTACGTTTTATCTTCTGGGTATTACGATGCATATTATCTTAAAGCTCAAAAAGTAAGGAAACTTATCAAAAATGATTTTGATGAGGCTTATAAAAAAGTCGATGCAATATTAACTCCATCAACACCTAGCTCAGCATTTAAAATAGGTGAAAAAACAAACGACCCGGTTTCAATGTATCTTAATGATATATTTACAGTTCCTGTTAACTTAGCTGGACTTCCAGGTATTTCAATACCTGCAGGACATGACTCAAAAGGTTATCCTTTAGGTTTACAAATTATTGGTAAAGCTTTTGATGAGCAAAATATATTGAATATAGCTTATGCTATGGAAGAAAAGATTAATTTTAAAAATAAAATTACTGATTGGTGGATAAAATGAGTAAAAAAGATTCAGAATACTTAATTAATCGAAAAGATAATCAGTATGAGGTTGTAATTGGTTTAGAAGTTCATGCTCAAGTCTTATCTGAGTCAAAATTATTTTCTACTTCTGCAACTAAATTTGGAGCAGAACCTAATACACAGGTCAGTTTAGTTGATGCTGCATTTCCAGGAATGCTACCAGTAATAAATGAATTTTGTGTCAAACAAGCAATCAAAACCGGTATTGGTCTTAATGCGAAAATTAATAAACGTTCAGTGTTTGATAGAAAAAATTATTTTTACGCTGATTTGCCTCAAGGATATCAAATTTCACAATTTAAAGATCCAATAGTAGGTGAGGGCAAAGTTATTTTGGATATGCCTAATGGCCAAAAAGAAGTTGGTATAGAGAGATTACATCTAGAACAAGACGCTGGAAAAAGTATTCATGATCTTGACCCACAAAATACTTTTGTAGATTTAAATAGATCAGGAGTAGCTTTAATGGAAATAGTGAGCAAACCTGATCTAAGATCCCCAGATGAGGTTAATGCTTACATTAAAAAATTACGATCTATAATGAGATACTTGGGAACTTGTGATGGAAATATGCAAGAGGGCTCTTTAAGAGCTGATGTGAACGTTTCTGTAAGACCAAAAGGCTCAAAGGAATTCGGTACTCGATGTGAAATTAAAAATGTTAATTCAATTAAGTTTATGCAAATGGCGATAGAATATGAGGCTAATAGGCAAGTTGATTTAATAGAAGAGGGCAAAACTATTGATCAAGAAACAAGGCTTTTTGATACGAAGAAAAATGAGACAAGGTCAATGAGATCAAAAGAAGACGCTCATGATTATAGATATTTTCCGGACCCTGATTTATTACCTTTGGAGGTTTCGGAAAAATTTATTGAGGAACTTAAAAATGATATTCCAGAACTTCCAGATGATAAAAAGAAAAGATTTATTGAAGAGTTTAAATTATCTTCTTATGAAGCCAATATTTTAGTGTCTGATATTGATACTGCAAAATACTTTGAAGAGGTTGTTGCTAAAATGGGTAAAAATAAAGATATTAAGTTGGCAGTCAATTGGATCACAGGAGAACTATTTGCTGTTTTAAATAGCAAAGGTTTAGAAATTTCTCAAAGTCCAGTGAGTGCTAAGAATTTTGCTATTTTGATAAATCTTATTAAGAATGGAACTATCTCAGGAAAGATAGCAAAAACTGTTTTTGAATTGATGATAGATGGAGATAAAGATCCACAAAAAATTGTTGAGGAAAAAGGATTAAAACAACAAAGTGATCCAAAAGCTTTAGAGGCTTTAATTGATAAAATTATAAATGACAACAGAGAAAAAGCTATTGAATATAAACAAGGTAAAGAAAAATTATTTGGTTTTTTTGTTGGTCAAGCGATGAAGGCATCAGGTGGAAAAGCTAACCCTCAATTAATAAATGAGATCCTAAAGAAAAAATTATAAGGTTATGGGTTCAGACCTTAATATAACAAAACATTTACAAGATTATATTCTAAAGAATGGTTTGAAATTACATCCAATTCAAAAAGAAATAATAGATTACAACCTATCACTTGGTGATTCAAAAAGAATGCAAATATCTATTTCTCAATGTCAATTTCTACATCTGATTATAAAAGTTTCTAAAATTAAAAAAGTCCTAGAGATAGGAACTTTTACAGGTTTAAGTACATTATCTATGGCATTAGCCTTACCAGATGAAGGCAGTATAATTGCATTAGATAAAAATGTGGAAACAACTAAAGTTGCACAAAACTTTTTTAAAAAGGCCAATCAAGACCATAAGATTAAAACAATGATTAAACCAGCATTAGAAACTTTAATGAGTATAAGAAATGAAAAATTTGACTTAGTTTTTATTGATGCAGATAAAATGAATTATAAAAAATATTATGAAATTTCTTTAGATTTATTGAATAAAGAGGGTTTAGTGATAATCGATAATGTATTATGGCATGGGGAAGTTGTTAACAAAGATATAAATGACAAAATTACAAAAAGTATTAGAGATTTGAATGATTTTATCTCTAAGGATACAAGAATTGAAAAGGTCATGGTGCCTTTTGGTGATGGAATGACTGTTTGTAGGAAGATTTAATGTTCACTGTATTTGGTTTTTATAAATTTCAAAAAATAAATGATTTAAAAAAAAATCAAAAGATATTGAGTAATCTTTTAAATAATAAAAATATAAATGGATCAATTATCATTTCTAAAGAGGGTTTAAATGGATCTATTTCTGGAATGAATAAAGATATTAAGACCACAATTATTAGATTAAAAAAAATTTTGAATATTAAAAAATTTGATAGTGTCAATAATTCAATAACTAAATTTAATCCTTTTCATAAACCTAAAGTGAAAATTAAAAGAGAAGTTGTTCCAATGGATCTTAAAATGTCGAATAGGATCACAAAAAAGAATACTCATATTGATCCAACAAAATGGAATAAATTAATTAAAAAAAAAGAAACTCTTTTATTAGATGCGAGAAAACCTTTTGAACATAAAGTTGGTTCTTTTAAGAAATCAGTAAATCCAAATATAAGTAACTTTAGAGATTTCCCGAAATACTTAAAAAAGTTAAAAAAAGATCAGCCAATAGCAATGTTTTGCACTGGTGGAATTAGGTGTGAAAAAGCCTCTGTATTTTTAGAAAAAAAAGGTTTTAAAAATATTTATCAATTAAAGGGTGGAATTTTGAATTACTTAAAAAAAATCAAACCAAAAAAAAGTTTATGGAAAGGCGAGTGTTTTGTATTCGATAACAGAGTAAGTTTAAAACATGGATTAGCACAAGGAACCTATTCAATTTGTGGTGGATGTAGACAACCAATCTCGATTAAAGATAAAAAATCTAAAAAATATGAGGAGGGTGTAACTTGTCCTAATTGTTTTGATAAACTCTCAAAAAACCAAAAATCTCGTTTTAGAATGAGACAAAGTCAGATATACAAGGCAAAGCTATCAGGAAAAAAATATAATTTTCAAAAAGAATTTAACTAAGGATTTATTTGTCACAATCTTTCAAATTAACTAAAGATCCAATATGGTTTTTATTGAGAAAAGTTACTATTCCAGCAAGTGTTGGTTCATTATTTCAAACCTTTTACAATCTAGTAGACACATGGTTCGCAGGAAGAATATCTGCTGAAGCAATAGCAGCGATCGCAAAATCTTTTCCAATTTATTTTACTATTATTGCAATAGGTGTTGGATTAACTGCTGGAACTAATACTTTAATTGGAAATAATATAGGAGCTAATAATAAAAAGAAGGCGTCATTATTTGTTGCTCAATCAATTATTTTTGCAATCTTTTTATCCATACTAGTTACTTTTTTTGGTTTGAATGTTTCAGATTTTTTACTTTCTCTTATGGGATCAGACCAAGAGGCAATTATATTAACTAGAAAATATCTAGATGTAATTTTCTATGGTACTATAATTGTTTTGATACAAATTTCCTTAAATGGAACTCTAAATGCGCAAGGGGATACAAAAAGTTACAGAAACGTTTTAATTTTTAGTTTCTTTTTAAATATTATTCTAAATCCATTATTTATTTTTGGTTATGGTTTTATTCCAGCATTTGGTATAGCTGGACTTGCAATAGCTACTGTAGTGGCTCAGTTTGTTGGTCTTTTGTATTTAGCATATAAAGTTTATTGTTGTGAATTAAAGAAATATCTTAAGCCTGAGTGTTTTATTCCAAAATTTGATCTTCTTGGAGAACTCTTGTATCAGACGATACCTGTGATGTTTAGCATGTTGTTGATTGGTGTTGGTTTATTCAACATCCTTTACTTCATTGGTCAATTTGGAGATTTAGCTACTGCTGGTTATGGTGCTGCTTTAAGAATTGAACAAGTCTTTCTACTTCCTGTAATTGGATTAAATACAGCGGTATTATCAATTGGGGGACAAAATTTTGGTGCAAAAAATTATGATAGATTAAGAGAATTATACAGAAAAGCTTTAATGTTTGGATCATCTTTTATGATATGTGCAGGAATAATAATATTTTTAGGTGCAGAGTTTTTAGTTTCATTATTTACTGATAACCAAGAGGCAATAAAGCATGGTGCGATATATCTAAAAGTTGCTGCATTAATTGGCCCAATTTATCCTGTTTTTTTTATAACCACTGCAGTATTCCAAGCAGTGAAAAAACCATTGTACAGTCTTTATCTAAGTATTCTTAGATTAACAGCTCTTCCATTTTTAAGTTTATGGTATGTAATTAATATTAAAGGAGGGGATTATGAGGATATTTTTTATACGATTTTAGTAACAAATTGGTTTATGGGAATTGCAGTTCTAATATTTATTGGGTATTTTTTGAATAATGTTTTCAAACAAAATAAAAGTCTTTTTACTTACTAGTATTTGTCTAATATTTTTCTTTGTCACATACCTTGATGTAAAATCTAGTGAATTAAAGGTTATAGACGGAGATACCATTCATTTAAAAAACGAAAAAATTCGTTTTAGTGGCATTGACACTCCTGAAATTAAACAAATTTGTAATAAGAATAATGAGGTTATCAAATGTGGAGTTCAAGCAAAACAATTACTTATTGATAAGATAGGTAAAAACAAAGTAAGATGTGTCAAGGAGGGTGTAGATAGATATAAGAGAATTTTAGCTGAATGTTTTGTAAATAATCAAAGTCTATCTAAGTATCTTGTTCGAGAGGGTTATGCTTTTGCTTACAGGAAATATTCAACAAAATACATTCCAGATGAGGATTATGCCAAAAAAAATAAAAAAGGTATGTGGGCAATGATTTTTGAGTATCCTTGGGACTATAGAAGAAAAAATTAATCTTTTTGTAATTTTTTTTCTAATTTTCTAACAAGATAAGAAACAATTAATATCAAGACTAAATATTCTAGAATCAGAAATGTATATATTTCAAGTGGCCGATAAGTCGTCACAACCAATTCGTTTGCTTTTCTAGTCAGATCTCCAATACCAATTATCGATACAAGAGAGGACATTTTAAGCACATATACAAATTGATTACCAATAGCTGGTAAAATATTCTTTATTGCTTGAGGTAGAATTACTAATCTTAATTTTCTAAAAAAACTTAATCCTAAAGAGCTTCCAGCTTCCCATTGTGATTTTTTTATTGAATTAATTCCTGCTCTAAATATTTCTGCTTGGAAAGCACTTTCGCTAATTGATAGCGCTATGATACCAGAAACGAATGGGCTAAAACTTATACCCGTCATGATTGGAAGACCATAATAAATCCATAAAATTAAAACTAGCAAAGGAATTGCTCTTACAATTTCAACATAGCCAATATTAAGGTAGGTTAAGAATTTACTTTTAGCCAGTGATGGAATAGCGACTAAAAGGCCAAGAATAATAGAAATAATGATTGAGACTAAACTAATATAAATAGTAGTTGTTAAACCACTTAATAAAAACTTTAGATTAGTTAACCCCTCAATGTTGTTTGGTGATAAGATTAACCAGTTTAATTCACTTTTTCCACATGAGGTTAATGGGAAAATTAGAATTAATAAAAGTAGATTTTTCACTCCTTAACTTATAAAGAATAAAAAATTAATTACTAATTTTTTATAAGCTCTTTAAATTATATTTAGCTAATAATTCGGTAAAGAAGCCTGAAGATTTTTTGTCTTTAATCCATTTATTGACATAATCATTCCACTTAGTGTCACCTTTTGGTACCATCATTGCTAAAAATGCTGGATTTTTTCCACCGTCTGGAACGATTGCCAACTGAGGATATTTAATAACCAATTTATTTGCCTCTGTTGAACTTGTAATATTACCATCAGCTCTACCTGCCAAGACCTCTTGAAAGTCTCTTGCTGGTGCTTCAATTGAGTTTAATTTTGATTTTGGAAAAAATTCTTTTGCCTTTTCCTCTTGAGAAGTACCAAGAGTAGTTGCGATTGTTACATTTGAATTATTAAGCGAGTCCCAAGTTGGAAATTTTTTTAAGTTCTTTTTCAGAACAAGTGGCACAGTAGCATATTTGTAATAGGTATCGGTAAAACCGGCTACTTCAGCTCTCTTTGGCGTTTTTGTAACACTAGTTGAGATATCATATCTTGCAGATGTTATTCCTGAAACAATAGTTTTCCATTCTGCAGGTACAAACTCAATTTTTACACCCATATCTTTAGCTAATTGATTCATTACATCGATATCGAAACCTTTATATTTGTTGGTTGCAGGATCTTTGACTGTCATGGGATCCCAATCTCCAGTAGTACCAACTTTAAGTACTCCAGAAGACAAAATTTTATCTAGATTAGACTCTGCGTTAAGTGAGAAGGGTAAAAGAGCAAATAATGCTACTAAAAATAATTTTTTCATAATTTTTATTTAACTTATTTGAGATCTAAATGTGACTATAATCTTGACGCACTATCATTTATCCATGCGAATAAATGCTCAGAAAATGAGCGTCTTACAAACAAATTAACTTCATTTTTATTTTGATTATGAATGATTACATCTATTTTTGTGAGAATTGTTTGGGTCACTGAGCCAATTTTACCCTTAAAATCATTAAAATTAAAAGGAGAGCCTGTTTGAAACAAATCATATATCTTATCCCCTTTGAGATTAATCCTCACGAATTGATCTGTGACATCCACCACAGCTCCTAAATTTAATTTAGTTATGTTTTTATTCAAAAGTGTTTCAGTTTCATAGGAATTTGTATTTTCTTTAACAACGCCATTTGAAAAAATCATCCATTCATCAGGACTCAACCATAGAGCAGTCAATTTTTCACTTTGAGTGGAAGTATTTGCTTTTGTAGGCAAAACCATATTTAAAGATTTACCAATAGCTGATAAAAATTCTCTTTTTTTACCTCTTACTATCAATTTCATAACAGGTTTAACCTCGTTCATTTGTAAACCTTGATATGATTTTTCCTCTTTAATTGTATGATTATAATTTAGCATTTAATCTTTCACCTTCTTTATCTAAAAAAACTGGATCAGCTACAGTTACATTAATATTCTTATTTTCCATTGGTATGATCAATTTTTGCCCCAACATGTTTTTTCCACCTTTTACAACACCTAATGCGATCGACTTTTTTAAATTTGGGCTGTAATAACTTGAGGTTACATGGCCAAGCATTTCAATAGGTGATTTTTTTATATCAGCAACTATCTGTGCGCCTTCTTCCAAAACTTCCTCAGGATTTTCTGTCAATAAACCAACTAATTGTTTTCTATCTTCTCTAATAGTATCAGATCTATATAATGATCTTTTTCCAATAAAATCATATTTCTTTTTGCTTACTATCCAATCCATTTGTAAATCAATTGGTGTTAGTGTTGCATCAGTGTCTTGACCAACTATTATAAAACCTTTTTCTGCTCTTAATAAGTGCATCGTTTCAGTTCCATAAGGTGTAATATTAAAATCTTTACCTGCTTCCATACATTTTTCCCAAACAGATTTACCAAAATTTGCTTGGATATTAATTTCATAACTATGTTCTCCAGTGAAACTGATCCTCATCACTCTACATTTAATATTATCTATTTTTGCATTTTTGAATGACATATGTGGAAACTTTTCATCAGAAAGATCTAAATCAGGAATAACTTTTGAAACAATTTTTTTACTGTTAGGCCCACACACACTTATTGTAGCATAATGATCAGTTACAGATGATAAATAGACATCTAATTCAGGCCATTCTGTCTGAAGATAGTCTTCAAGTTTTCCCAATACGTTAGCCGCACCGCCAGTAGTAGTGGTCATAATGTAATGATTTTCACCTAGTCTAGTTGTGACGCCATCATCATAAACCATTCCATCTTCATTTAACATTAATCCATAACGACATTTACCCACTGCTAGTTTTGACCATGCATTAGTATAAACACGATTTAAAAATTCCGAGGCATCTGTGCCCTGAATATCAATTTTTCCTAATGTAGATGCATCCAGAATACCTGCTGAGTCTCTAGCAGCTTTACTTTCTCTTTGTACTGCTTGATGCATATTTTCATTATCCTTTGGATAGTACCATGCTCTTTTCCATTGACCAACGTTTTCAAACTCAGCGTTGTTGGCAACATGCCAATCATGTATAGGAGTACGTCTAAATATATCAAAAAATTCTCCTACATTTCTCCCAACAATAGTTCCAAAAGTAAGAGGTGTATAAGGAGGTCTAAAAGTTGTAGTTCCGTGTTCACCCATTTTAGTTCCCGCTGTTTCTGAGATAATTCCAAGAGCATGCATATTACCAAGTTTACCCTGATCAGTTCCCATACCAGTAGTAGTGTATCTTTTTACATGTTCTATAGATCTAAACCCTTCTCTTAGAGCTAATTTAATATCTTTTGCAGTTGCATCGTTTTGATAATCAACAAAAGACTTAGTTTTCCCTATGGATTTATCAGATGGTAATAACCAAATATTTCTCTTTGATTGATTTAAACCTGAGATAGTTTCAACAGTTTTGTATTCAGAATTATCAATATCAAGAAACTTTTTAATAGAGGATAAGGTGTTGCTTATTATTTCCTCTAAACCAAAGTCTCCATTACAAGATCCAACACTTATTTGATCTGAAGGATAAACATTAGGTATAAATACTTGGTCTTCTTCTCTAAATTTTAATTTACCTCCCGATTGTGTAAACAAGTGTACTGCTGGTGTCCAACCACCAGATACGCCTAAACAATCACAATTCAACTTTGTTTTGTCACCAATGACTGTTTGACCATCTTTTGAAAGTTTCATGATGGATATTTTATTAATTCTTCTATATCCGTAAGTATCAACGACAGTATAACCTTTATAAATTTCAATATTATTTTTCTCAACTTCGTATGAAATTTTAGAGTCAATCTGCTCTCTA
>CACJYQ010000013.1 GCA_902597725.1 uncultured Pelagibacteraceae bacterium | reverse complement strand
CTATTATTTTTATAAATTTTTGCTACCTCTAAGTCAGCATTAAAAACTGGAAAACCAAAACATTTAGCTACGTAAGTTTTGCCAGAACCAATATCACCTAAAATACCTATTCTTTTCATAAATCTAAAAATCTCTTTAGTTCTTCGTTAATTTTTGGTTCAACCTTATGCCATATTTTAAAAGCCTCGAAAGCCTGATAGATAAACATCATTTTGCCATTCATAACCTGGCAGCCTAAATTTTTTCCGGCTCTTAAAAAGTTAGTTTCTTTTGGATTGTAAATAACATCATAGAATAGCTTTTCTTTATTCATATTATTAAAATTCAAAACTATTTTATCTTCTATGTTTAAACCCAAACTGGTAGCGTTAATAATCATATCAAATTCTGGTTGATCTCCCCAATCAACTACACTTACATTTGAAAAAGTTTTTTTTAAGTTTTCAGCCTTTTGTTTTGTTCTATTACTAACTGTTATTTTTGAGACTCCTAATTTTTCTAAAGCATAAATTATTGAGGGCACTACACCTCCAGCTCCCAATATAAATATTGATTTATTTTTTACTTCAAATTGAGTCCCCTTTAAACTTAATTCAAAACCTTTTATATCAGTGTTATGACCTACTAGTTTTTTATCGTGCATGTATATAGTATTAACAGATTGGGTAATTTCAGACTCTTCACTCAGCATATCCAAAAAGGGAATCACATCGCTTTTAAAAGGAACAGTAACATTTGCTCCGTCTAAGTTATTATCCTTGATTTCAGAAACAATCTTTTGGATTTCGCTTTTGTCTATTTTTCTTTTACCGTAATTTGCATTAATATTATTTTTTTCGAACCAAAAATTATGTAATTTAGGTGAGAGCGAATGTTCAATAGGATTTCCAATTACAATATATTTTTTCATTTATAATTAACTAAATATTTTTTAATTTTTTCAACCGGGAGTCCCATTATTGTATTTTCGTTTCCCTCAATACTTGAAAATAAACTTCTTCCCTCTCCTTCTATTTGATAAACATTATAGGCATATAACGCCTCGTCAGAAATTTTCGATAAGTAACTTTTAAGCTCATCTTCTCTCATTCTTTTCATTGTCAAAATTGCTTTATCCGTATGGTTCCATATCATAGATCCGTTTTTAGAGATACATACTGAACTAATTAAATGATGCTTTTTACCATTAAGTTTTTTTAAAATTTCTAAAGCTTCCTCTCTATTATCTGGTTTAGATATTAGTTCTCCATTTAGATCAATAACACTATCAGCACCTAAGACTAAATTATCACTAAACTTTCTACTTATCTTATTTGCTTTTAATTCGGCTAAATTTTTAGATATAAATTCAGGTGAGGCTTTTTCTTTTAGTAAACTTAATTTAACTACATCCTCATCAACATTTGATGGTTTTACCTCATTTAAAATATTGTTTTCATCAAGAATTTTCTTTCTAACTTTGCTTTGAGAAGCTAGAATAATTTTAATCATTTTCTTTATAAATTTCGTATATTTTAATTACCGAGGCAGCTGTTTCTTCTACAGATTTCCTTGTCACATCAATTGATGGCCATTGATATTTTTTGAAAGTATTTTTTGCCATATCTACTTCTTTTTTAATTTGTTCTAAATCTGTATATAATTTATTTTTATTTTCCTTAAGAGAAGTCATCCTGTTTTTTCTAATCTCTACAAGCCTTTCTGGCTCAGTATTTAATCCGATAATGCATGAGATTTTAGGGTTTTCTTTTAAAACACTTGGTAAAGAATTTTCATTTATTAAAGGTATATTGGATGTTTTAAAGCCTTTGTTGGCTAAAAAGATTGCGGTTGGTGTCTTACTTGTTCTACTTACCCCCAACAAAATTATATCAGACTCTTTTATTTCTTTAACAAGATTGCCATCATCATGATTCATTGTAAATTGAATTGCCTCAATTCTTTTATAATATTCTTCGTCCAGGGCATATTGACCACTTGGTTGGTGTGAAGCCTTTTGATTTAAAAGTTTAGAAAAACTTAATATTAAATCACCCAATACTCCAAAACATGGAATTTTTTTTGTATCACTATTTTTGGCAAGATATTTTGCTAAATTACTATCAACTATAGAATATAAAATTATAGAATTTTTTTCATTTTCTGCGTTTTCTAAAATTTTTAAAATTTGGTTTTCTGTTCTTGTAAAAGAATAAGTGTGTATCCTGTAATCTATATTTTTAAATTGGGCTTTAATAGCTGTAAATATGCGATCTAAGGTTTCACCAGTTGCATCGGATATAAGATAAATTTGAAATAAATTACTCATGTATAATATGTGTATAAATTTGTATTATCTTTATCATATCGAACATCTTTCATACTTTTAAATTTATGCTGTAAAACAACGCTTTTATTAACAATATTAAACATGTTGAAATCTCTATTAGTCATTTAATGTATTTAGTTAATAAGCTTCAATTTTACGTATATATTTATTAAAATTTAAATTCTAAATGTTAATAAACTGTTTATAAAATGTTCAATAAATTTAATCACCATTATTCACAGATTATACTAACATTACAATTAATTATAATTAATTATTAATATGTCTCCAATCGAAGAAGTAATAATAAATAAGAAAAGTAACGTTAATCCTATTTGGATAATGAGACAGGCCGGGAGATATCTGCCAGAATTTAGAGAAATTAGAAAACAAAATCCTGATTTTATTAAATTGTGCCTTAACGAAAAATTATCAAGTGAAATCACTCTTCAGCCTTTAAAAAGATTTGATCTAGATGCGGCAATAATCTTTTCTGATATTTTAATGTTACCATATGGTTTAAATCAAAGTGTGGAGTTTAAAAAAAATATGGGCCCATTACTTGGTGAAATAGATTTAAAAAAAATTTCAAAGGTTGAAGAAGTCGATTTTGTAGAAAAACTATCACCTGTTTACCAATTAATTAAATTAGTAAGCAGCTCTCAATTTACAAATAATAAAACCACAATAGGCTTTGTTGGGGCACCATGGACTTTATTGGTCTACATGATGAATAAAAAGTCACCAAAATTAAACTTAAATGAAAATTTTTTTGAAGATAAACATTTAATTGATAAAGTTCTTAAGGTTTTAGATAAATTTTTAAAAATACATATTAAAAATCAGGTTGATAATGGCGCTCAGGTAATCCAAATTTTTGATAGCTGGGCTGGTTTATTAAAAGAAAAAGATTTACCTTATTATATGTATAACCCCACATTAAGTTTAGTTAACTATATTAAATCATTGAATGTACCTGTCATTTGTTTCCCAAGAGGTATAAAAAACTATAAAAAGTTTTGTGAAATTGTTAAACCAGACACAATTTGCATCGATTATGAAGTTGATCCGATAGAAATTAACAAACAAATAAACATTCCTGTCCAAGGTGGAATGGATCCAAAAGTTTTACTTTCTAGCAAAGAAAACCTTAAAAAGGAGGCAACAAAATATCTAGATATATTCAAAGATCACCCATATATATTCAATTTAGGTCACGGTGTTCTACCAGATACAGACCCTAATATGATGGATTATTTAGTAAAGACCGTGAAAGATTATTAATGGAAAACAAACAAGAACACCCACCTGTAAAATTTGGTAAAACTGGAGTCCTAATAGTAAATCTAGGAACCCCGGACTCAACAAGGTGGTTTGATATAAGAAAATATTTAAAAGAGTTTTTGTCGGATAGAAGAGTAATTGAAATTAACCCGATAATTTGGCAGTTTATTTTAAATGTTTTTATATTGACTTTCCGACCTTCAAAAACAGCAAAAGCTTATAAAGAAATCTGGATGAAGGACAAAAATATTTCACCTCTTTTGCACTATACTCAAAAACAAGCGGAAAAACTCTCAAATCAAATGTCAGAAACAAACCTGTTGGTGGATTATGCCATGAGATACGGAAATCCCAGCATAAGAAGTAAAATTGCAAACCTTCATAAAATGGGGTGTGAAAACTTAATAATACTTCCACTTTATCCACAGTATGCTGCTGCAACTACCGCAACTGTTTGTGATGAGGTATATAGAACTCTTATGAAAATGAGATGGCAACCATCACTCAAAATAGTGCCGCATTATGAATCTGATCCTTTATACATCGAAGCACTTGTAAATTCTTTGAATAAAAAAATTAAAGAAATTAATTGGAAGCCTGATTTAATATTGGCTTCTTACCATGGGATACCACAAAAATATTTTGATAAAGGAGATCCTTACCACTGCTATTGTCACAAAACTACCAGATTGATATCAGAAAAGTTTACTTCAATTGAAATCAAAACAACATTCCAGTCCAGATTTGGGCCTGAAAAATGGCTTCAACCTTATACAGACAAAACTCTAGAAAGTTTACCTAAAGAAGGAAAAAAAAATGTCTTAGCTATATGCCCAGGATTTTCTTCGGATTGTGTTGAAACTTTAGAAGAAATTCAAATCCAAGGAAAAGAGAGTTTTTTAGACTCCGGGGGAGAAAACTTTGATATGGTACCATGTTTGAATGACAATGATGATCATATAGCTTTATTAAAATCTTTAATTCAAAAAAACACTTAATTAATGAATACCTATTTACTGTTTAAATCATTACATCTAATAGCTGTAATTTCTTGGATGGCCGGTCTATTATATCTTCCAAGAATTTTTGTTTACCATTCTCAAAACAGTAATCAGCCAATTATATCAGATGTATTTAAGGTTATGGAAAGAAAACTTTTTTTTTATATTATGACACCAGCAATGACTCTGTCCTGGTTATTTGGTTTATTATTAATCCACGAAATAGGATTCCAACAACTCGGGCAAACTTGGATGATTTTAAAACTAATATTTGTAGTTTTATTAACGATTTATCATCTATATTTGGGTCGAATTTTAGGACAATTTAAATTAGATCTTAATACTCATTCACATAAATTTTATCGATTTATTAATGAAATACCCACATTATTGCTTATTTTAATCATATTTGTTGTTGTTTTTAAGCCTATCTAGGGTTGAATTTTTATAAATAGCATATATATTCATAGGATTATTAAGTCCTTAATAATTTAAATCATGAACATTCAAGAATTAAAACTCAAATCATCTGAACAATTAATTACGCAAGCAGAGGAGCTAGGTATTGAGAATGCAAGTACATTAAGAAAGCAAGAAATTCTTTTTGCTATTTTGAAAAAAGTAGCTGAAAAAGAGGAAATAACTGGAGCTGGTGTTTTGCAATTACTTCAAGACGGTTTCGGTTTTTTAAGGGCAATGGAGTCAAATTACCTTCCCGGACCTGATGATATTTATGTCAGCCCTAGTCAGATTAGAAAATTTGGTTTAAGGACTGGGGACACAGTTGAAGGTCCTGTAAGAGCGCCAAAAGAAGGCGAAAGATATTTTGCTCTTTTACAAGTAAGTAAGATTAATTTTGAGGAGCCAGATAAGTCTAGGCACAAAATAGCATTTGATAACCTTACTCCTTTATATCCAGATAAACAGTTGGTTATGGAGGTGGAGATGACCAAACCTGATAAAAAGCAGGATTTAACACCAAGATTAATAGACTTAGTAAGTCCGATAGGAAAAGGACAAAGATCGATAATTATTTCACCTCCTAAGGCTGGAAAAACTATGATTTTACAAAGTATAGCTAACTCAATCGCTAAAAATTATCCAGAATGCTATCTAATAGTACTACTTATCGACGAACGTCCAGAGGAAGTTACAGACATGCAGAGAACTGTAAAAGGTGAAGTAATAAGTTCTACTTTTGATGAACCAGCGCAAAGGCACGTAGCGGTGGCAGAGATGGTAATTGAAAAAGCAAAAAGATTAACAGAGCATAAAAAAGATGTGGTGATTCTTTTAGACTCAATCACGAGATTAGGAAGAGCTTACAATGCAGTAATTCCAAGTTCTGGAAAAGTTTTAACAGGTGGTGTTGATGCTAATGCACTGCAAAGACCAAAAAGATTTTTTGGTGCAGCAAGGAATATAGAAGAAGGTGGATCATTAACAATTATATCAACGGCATTGATAGATACTGGCAGCCGAATGGATGAAGTAATTTTTGAGGAATTCAAAGGAACTGGTAATAGCGAAACAGTTCTAGATAGAAAAATTGCAGATAAAAGAATTTATCCTGCTATGGATATAACCAAATCTGGAACGAGAAGAGAGGAATTACTCTTTGATAAAAACGATTTACAAAAAATGAATGTTCTAAGACGTATTATCGCTCCAATGGGCACTATGGATGCTATCGAATTTATTAGTTCAAAATTAAAAGATACTAAAAATAATGCAGAGTTTTTTAACTCTATGAATAGACCATCATAATTTCGTTTTTCTTTCTAAGTAATTTAAAGTTATAATAAATTTATGACTATTTACGCTTTATCGTCTGGCCCTGGTGTGTCTGGGGTTGCAGTAATCAGAATTTCAGGCTTAGAGACTTCTAAGGTACTAAAAAAACTTACGAATAAAGAAATTCCTCAGCCAAGAATGGCAACTCTTCGAAAAATAAACAATATCAACACTTCTGAGCTGATTGATGAAGGCATTATTATATGGTTTCCAGCCCCTGAGAGCTACACAGGAGAAGATATGGCTGAGATTCATGTGCATGGGGGCAAGGCTGTAGTATTGGCTCTTCAAAATGAAATTTCAAAATTTGAAAATTGCAGATTAGCAGAGGCAGGTGAATTTACGAAGCTGGCTTTTCAAAATGGTAAAATAAATTTATTAAAAGCAGAGAGTATAGCTGATTTGATCTCGGCGGAAACTGAAATTCAGAGACTGCAAGCTGTAAAAATTATGAAAGGAAAATCTTCGAAAAAATTTAATGAGTTGAGAGAAAAATTATTGAAAATTTTGTCATTTGTTGAGGCAAAAATAGATTTTCCCGAGGATGATTTGCCAGAAAAAAATTTAAAAAAGATAAAAGAGGATTCATCGAATGTCTTAAATGAGATTAAGAAAATTTTAAATGATCAAAAAGTTGGTGAGATAATCCGTGAAGGTTTTAAAATTGCAATTGTAGGTCCAACCAATGCCGGTAAGTCTAGTCTATTAAATAATTTATCAAACAGGGAAGTTGCTATAGTCTCTGAAATTGCTGGTACCACAAGAGACGTTGTTGAAACACACTTAAATATAGATGGGTACCCAGTTATCATTTCAGATACGGCAGGCATAAGAGATTCAAAAGATGAAATAGAAAAAAAAGGCATAAGGTTATCTCTTAAGAAAGCAGAAAATGCTGATTTGAAGTTAGTAGTTGTTGATGCCAAAAACATTGATTTAAGCGGTTTTTTGAATGATTTATTAAAAAAAGACGCAATTCTAGTTATTAACAAATCCGATCTGTTGAAAGAAAAATTAGATTCTGAAATTTCTAAATTTAATCATGTCTTAATTTCGCTCAAAGACAATCTAAATATAGATAAATTAATTTTAAAAATAAAAAATAATTTAGAAAATAAATTTATATCTGAAGAAGATATCTTAATTACAAGAGAAAGACACAGACAACATTTGCTACAGTGCGTTGATCACTTAAATAATTTTTCAGATAAAAATGATAAAAAAGATTTTGATAAAGCTGCTGAGGATCTAAGGTTAGCTACACGACAGTTAGGTATGATTGTCGGTAAGGTCGATGTAGAAGAGATATTAGGCAGTATTTTCAACGATTTTTGTATCGGAAAGTAATAGCTGTTTTATGGGGTTTTTATGAAGCTTTTTACTGATTTTCGTTGCTAAACAACACTTTTTTAAGAAAAAAAACAGAAATCTTGTAAATATTCTAATCGAATATAAATTTAGCCCATGAAAAAAGATTTTCAATTTGATGTAGTTGTTATCGGCGGTGGTCATGCTGGTTGTGAAGCTGCAGCGGCCTCAGCAAGGCTTGGTGTAAATACCGCTTTGTTTACACATAACAAGAATACAATCGGAGAAATGTCATGCAATCCAGCTATAGGTGGTTTAGGTAAAGGTCATCTAGTTAGAGAAATTGATGCTTTAGATGGTGTTATGGGAGAGGTAGCAGACAAGTCTGGAATACAATTTAGATTATTAAATAGAAGTAGAGGACCTGCTGTTAGAGGACCCAGAACTCAATCTGACAGATCATTATATCGTAAATATATGCAAGACAAACTTGTAAACTACTGTAATTTAAGCATTTTTTCGGATCCAGTAATAAAGTTTATTTTTGAAAATAACCAAATAAGTGGGTTTTTAACACTTAAAGGCAACAAAGTGAGTTGTAACAAGTTAATCTTAACAACAGGCACTTTTTTGAATGGTTTGATACATATAGGTCATGAAAGAACTCCTGCTGGACGATTTAATGAAAAACCTAGTACAGGTTTAAGTGAACAATTAGAAAAGTATAATTTCAAAATTGGAAGATTAAAAACAGGAACACCTCCTAGATTAGATTCTAGAACAATTAATTTTAAAAATTTGGAAAAACAGTTTGCCGATGAAGATCCATATTTTTTTTCTTTTATGACTAAAAAAAATTTAAACAAGCAGGTTTCTTGTTCGATGACTTATACAAACAAAAAAGTTCATAAAATAATAGAAAAGAATTTATCTAAAAGTGCAATGTATTCCGGAAGCATACAAGGTGTTGGTCCTAGATATTGTCCGTCTATTGAGGACAAAATAGTAAAATTTGCTGATAAGACAAGACATCAAATATTTCTAGAGCCAGAGGGTCTAAATGATCATACTATTTACCCTAATGGCATATCTACATCTTTACCTGAGGTTGTGCAATACGAAATTCTCAATAATATCAAAGGTTTAGAGAATGTAAAAGTAATTAGACCAGGATATGCTATTGAATATGATTATATTGACCCGAGAGAGCTCTTTTTAACATTGGAGACAAAAAAAATAAAAAATCTTTATCTCGCTGGTCAAATAAATGGAACTACAGGTTATGAAGAAGCAGCTGCTCAAGGCCTCATAGCGGGAATTAATGCTGCTCTATCGTTAAAGAAAATGGAACCTTTTATTTTAGATAGATCAGACGCATACATTGGCGTTATGATAGATGACTTAGTCACTAAAGGTGTTGCTGAGCCTTATAGAATGTTTACATCTCGAGCAGAATATAGACTAAGTCTTAGGTCAGATAATGCAGATTTAAGGCTTACTCATAAAGGAATTAAAATTGGTTTAATAGCAGAAAATAGAAAACAACTATTTGAGGACAAATTTAATAAATTAAGCAAAATATCTCTTCAAATGTCAAATTTAAACATTTCACCCTCTAAGGCAGATAAATTTGGAATAAAAATAGCGAAAGACGGTGTTTTTAGATCAGCAGAGGAAATTCTTACCCAAAAAAGTGTTGATATGACTAAAATACGGAATATTTGGCCTGAAATCCCAGATTATGGGTATGAGATTGACGAGCAGATTGAGATTAACTCCCATTATAGAGGATATTTAAAGAAACAAAAGGCTGATATTTTAGCTTTTAAAAGAGATGAGAATTTAATAATACCAGATAATATTGATTATGATCAATTTTCAGGCCTTTCGAATGAGGTAAAAGCCAAATTCAAAGAAATAAGGCCTAAAACTATGGGTCAGGCCTTAAGAATTGATGGAATAACTCCTGCAGCTGTATATATTTTGTTGTCACACGTCAAAAGAAAGTCTATTAAGCATATAGCTTAATGGATAACTTAATTTTAAATTCTTATTCTAAAATTTCCAATTTGAATGTTTCACGTGAAACTTGTAATGAGCTTGAGAGCTTAATTACGATGATACAGGAAAAAAATCAGAAAATTAATATTATAAGTAAAAAAATGTATGAAAAAGAGGCAATAAGAGAGCGTCATATAATAGATTCAGCGCAAATTATTGATTTTGTTGATTTAAATTGTAATACAACCTCAGATTTAGGCACAGGCGGTGGAATGCCAGGATTAATAGTGGCTATAGTGATGAAAAAAATTAAAAATAACCTGAAAGTAAACCTTTATGAAAAAAGTTATCACAAATGTGTTTTCCTTAGAGAAGTTTCAAAAAAATTAAATTTAAATACAGAAATAATTCAGAAAGATATTTTTTCACTTAAAAATATTGAAACAGGAACAATTATGTCCAGAGCGTTTAAGCCAATGCCTGTGATTTTAAACTTAGTTAATGAAAATTTTAAAAAATATAAAAATATTATTTTTTTTATGGGAAGTAGTGGAAAAAAAATTCTTAATGAAACACTTCAAGAATGGGATTTAGATTATGAAGAAAAAAAAAGTTTAACAAGCAACGACTCATTTATATTAAACATCAAAAAAATTAAAAAAAAGATTTCATGAAAATAATTTCAATTATAAATCAAAAGGGTGGAGTTGGAAAAACAACAACTGTTATCAACTTAGCATCGGCGTTATCTCAACTTGGTAAAAAAATTTTAGTAATCGATCTAGACCCTCAAGGAAATGCTACCACAGGATTAGGTTTGTCTAACACCTCTCAATCCGATCAGACAATTTATGGGATTCTCAATGGCACAATGTCTATTTCAAATGCAATTAAAAAAACCAACTTTCAAAATCTTGATTTAATATCATCCAATGTAGATTTATCCGGATTAGAGGTTGAGACGGCTGGTGACAGCGACAGAGCCTTTATACTTAAGGCTAAATTAACCGCGTATTTAAACGATTCTAGAGGATTATATGATTATATACTTATAGACTGTCCTCCCTCCTTAAGCTTACTAACAGTAATGGCCTTAGTATCATCTAACTCATTGCTTGTGCCACTCCAAACAGAATTTTTTGCATTAGAGGGACTTACACAGCTAATGAAGACTATTGAGAGAATTAAAGCTAACTTGAATCCTGAATTAGAGATCCAAGGCATACTTTTAACTATGTATGATAGAAGAAATAAACTTTCATCACAGGTTGAACAAGAAGCAAGAGATTATTTCAAAGACAAAGTTTATCAAACAGTAATACCTAGAAACGTAAGGTTATCCGAAGCGCCGTCGCACGGAATTCCAGTTTTGATTTATGATAAAAATTGCCCAGGTAGCAAATCCTATTATAGTTTTACCGATGAGTTTATGGCACAGGAAAATAAAATTGGGAGTGCAGCATAATGAACAAAATTAAAAAAGGGTTGGGTAGAGGATTATCTTCCTTAATCGGTGAAACTAAGGTTGAGAATAAAACAAATAATTTAAGTTTAGCTGAGATAGTTCCAAACAAATATCAACCAAGAAAAAATTTTGATGAAGAAAACCTAAATGATTTAGTTAATTCCATAAAAGAGCGGGGTGTTATTCAGCCAATTATAGTAAGAAAATCTAATACGAATAAATCTAAATACGAAATTATAGCCGGAGAAAGAAGGTGGTTAGCAGCTCAGAAAGCTGGACTGCATGATATTCCAGTGGTTGTAACAGATGCTGATGATCTTAAATCTTTAGAATTTGCGATTGTTGAAAATGTTCAGAGACATGATCTAAATCCCTTAGAAGAAGCACAAGGCTATAAAAGATTGATAGATGAATTTGCATATGATCAAGATAAAGTATCAAAATTTATTGGCAAGAGCAGAAGCTATATTTCTAACTCATTAAGATTACTTAATTTACCTAAAGAAGTTCTTGATTTTGTTGAACAAAAAAAAATTACAGCTGGACATGCAAAGATATTGGTAGGGCTAGATAATGCTACGTTTCTTGCAAATAAATTTATTGAAAAAAAATTATCTGTTAGACAGGCAGAAAATTTAGTTAAAATATTCAGAAAAACTAAAAGAAATACCCCTAGTAAAGTTGACTCAAATATCCGAGATTTAGAAAACTCTATATCTGAAAAAATTGGCCTTAGTGTTTCTATAAGAAATAATAAAAACAATAAAGGTACAATATCATTTTATTACAAAGAGCTTGATCAATTAAACAAGATAATTGATATAATTAAATCTGGATATTAGTATTTTCAATTTTATCTAAAATCATATTGTTTATGATTTGATTAGAAATCTGAGGATTTCTTTTTATTAAAGTCTCAGTATTGTTTAGATCTTGAATAAAACTTTCAATATCATTTAATTCCCATATTTCGATTTGTTGCTTAATTATATTTTTATCTTTCCAGAATATTGGAGGCTTAAATGAGTTAATTACTTGATCAATATTATTATTTTCTTTCAAACTTAATCTTAATTTTCTTAGTCTTTTTAACTTAATTAAAAAGGTTCTTAAAATTAAAATATTATCCTCACCAGATGGGATATTTTCATTAAGAATATTGAGAGTTCTTTTTTTGTTTTTGCTCAGACAATTATCTACTAACTCTCCAGCACTGTAATTTTCGCTTAGATTAGTTAATTTTAAAATATCCTCTAATTCCATTTTTTTATTGTTTTGACTTAGGCTAATAATTTTTTGTAATTCATTTTTTAAGTTAATTCTATCTCCCTGGGCTCTTTCAACAATTAAATTTAAATTTTCTTGTGATAAATTTATTTTGTTTTCATTTAAAATTTTTCTGGCAATTGTAACTAGAGTTTGGCTTGTATCTTCATAAAATGGTATTATTAGTGTTCGTTCATCCTTCTCAAAAAAGTTGCGAATTTTTGATTTTTTTTCTAACCTTTTAGCCAATAATATAAAAACCTCATCTTCAATTTTAGTCTCAATAACTTCTTCGATGATATTCAATGTCT
The DNA here is from genome assembly GCA_902597725.1 of uncultured Pelagibacteraceae bacterium. GTDB lineage: Bacteria > Pseudomonadota > Alphaproteobacteria > Pelagibacterales > Pelagibacteraceae > Pelagibacter. Next base: position 6,863 of record CACJYQ010000013.1, on the reverse strand, counting down.
TATCAGTGACATCTGAAATTAAAATCAATTTCTCGTTCTCAAAAAAAGACTTTGAGTATATGCTTTCAAAGAAAATTTCTTTATTAGCTATAATTTCTTTTTCTGTATATCTATGTGTATTTTTTTTATTAAAATTTTTAAAGTGTGTTTCTATTGTTTCTAATTTAAGACCTTCATTTTCACCATAAAATAAAAAAAAATTTGTTTCTTCCTTAAATTTACCAATCTCAAAATGTTTAGAGATCATTTTGAACGATATTGAAAAAAATATTTATGTCTCCTAAGATTTTAAAAATCATATTTTTTTCAAGCTTATTTTTATATTTATTTAATTCAAATTTGTTTTCCATTGAGTCATAAGTTGATTCCTCAATAAATTTCTTTGTAAATACTTTACCGTTTCTTTTGTCAGTTAGATCTAAATTCATCTCAATGATTGTTCTGAAACTTGATGGATCTCCTTTTTTGTCTTTAGTGATTATTATCTCTTTTTTAGTAATATCAAAGCTCGCATCAAAAACATTTAAATCTTTGCCTTTTTTGAATTTCTCAAGACCTTTAACGATTTCTCTTCCGATTTCTTTATTCCCATTGAAGTTTATCACTCCTAATTTAAAATTAATTTTTTTTTCGGATTGATAAATAGGTGAATATCCACAAGATAATAAAAATAAAAAGATAAATAAATATTTTGTTTTTTTAATCATTACTTAATAATAAAGTTTATTAATTTATTTTCTATATATATTGTTTTAATAATTTTTTTATTATCAATATATTTCTTTATTTGATCATCATTTTTAATGCTTTCAATTAAAGTCTCTTTTTCGATTGATTTATCAAATGAAAAAACCTTTCTTTTTTTACCATTTATTTGAGTTACAATATTAATTATTTCTTCCTCTAAATATTTTTCTTCAACCGATGGCCATTGTATATCTTTGACTGATTGGTCTATTTTTTCAAGACACTCGTTAGAAAAGTGTGGAATTATAGGATTGAAAATTTTAAGAATTTTAATGTAATTTTCATAAAAATTACTTCCCCATTCTGTTTTATTTGTATGTTTATTAAAAAAAGTATAAATTTTATAAATAGATGCAATCACCACATTAAAACCAAATCTGTTTAAATCATCTTCTATTTTTTTTATAATCTGATTGGTAAATTTCTCTAATTCTTCATCAAATTTTGAAAATTTTTTTTTGTTAGAAATAATTTTTTCATTAAGGGACCATAATTTTTGTAAAAATTTAAATGAAGCGGAAATTCCACTATCTGACCATTGAATATCTTTTTCTGGTGGACTATCAGATAATATAAACAATCTGACCGAATCTGCTCCGTATAGATTTATAATTGTTTCTGGATCAATAGTATTCTTTTTGGATTTAGACATAGATTCTGAGGGACCAACTATAACTTTTTTTGATGGATCTTTATTTTGAAAAAAATTTTTTCCATCATCACTAAAAACATCCTCAGGATAAATCCAATTATTTTTCTCATCTTTATAAGTTTGGTGGCAAACCATACCTTGAGTAAATAAACCTTCAAAAGGTTCTTTAAGACTTGTATCTTTATTATCTAGACTTATCGCCCTCATAAAAAAACGTGAATATAATAGGTGTAAAATTGCATGTTCAACACCACCAATATACTGGTCTACTGGCATCCAATAATCTATTTCATTACTATCGAATGCTTTTTCTTTATTTTTAGCCGAACAGAATCTAAGAAAATACCAAGAAGAATCTACAAAAGTATCCAAAGTATCAGTTTCTCTTGTACATAATTTACCATCAATCTTAACTTTTTTCCACGTTGTTTGTGAGTCTAATGGATTACCATTTGTGTTCAGATCAATTGAGTCCGGAAGCTCAACTGGTAAATTTTCTCTCGGTATTTTAATAACATTATCATCATCATCATAAGCTATTGGAATTGGACATCCCCAATACCTTTGTCTAGAAATTCCCCAGTCTTTTAACCTATAATTCGTTTTTTTCTTACCTAAATTTTTATCCTCTAAAATCTTAATTGTTTCTGTTATTGATTTTTCAGGTACTGAAAGACCATTTAAAAATTTAGAATTTATAATCACACCTGCTCCAGTATAAGCTTCATTTTGAACTTCATAATTATCTGTTTCATCGGCAGGTTTAACTACTGTTTTAATTTTAAGATCATATTTTTTTGCAAAGTCGAAATCTCTTTGATCATGCGCAGGGCATCCAAAAACTGCTCCAAAACCATAATCCATTAAAACAAAGTTAGCAAAATAAACAGGGACTTTTGACTCATTATCCAAAGGATTAATGGCCTCTAACTCCGTTTTGAAACCTATTTTCGTAGCTTGTGCTATCGACTCTTCTGTTGTTCCTGTTTTTGAACACTCTTTCTTAAATTCAATAAAATCCTTATTATTTTCATAATATTTTGATATTGGGTGGTCTACAGATAGTGCTAAAAAAGAAAATCCAAATAATGTGTCTGGTCTTGTTGTATAGCATCTAATTGATTTAATCTCTTTTGAGCCGGTAATTTGAAAATCTATTTCGCAACCAAATGATTTCCCTATCCAATTTTTTTGCATTGTTTTTACTTTTTCGGGCCATAAATTTAATTTATTGAGCTCATTTAGAAGGTCTTCAGAAAAATGGGAAATTTTAAAAAACCATTGGTTTAATTTTTTTCTTTCAACAATTACTCCCGATCTCCAACCTTTACCATCGATCACTTGTTCATTTGCAAGAACTGTTTTATCAACTGGATCCCAATTAACATAACTTTCTTTTCTATAAACAAGACCTTTGTCATAAAGATCTAAAAAAATTTTTTGTTGATGTTTATAGTATTCAGGGGAACAGGTTGAAATTTCTCTATCCCAATCTATAGAAAGTCCAAGTAATTTAAGTTGAGATTTCATTACCTCAATATTTTTTTCAGTCCAATCCTTTGGATTTAAATTGTTTTGTCTAGCAGCGTTTTCAGCTGGCATACCAAAAGAGTCCCATCCCATTGGGTGAAGCACATTAAATCCTTTTAGAGTTTTAAATCGTGAGAGAACGTCTCCTATAGTATAATTTCTAACGTGACCCATGTGAATCTTACCCGATGGATAAGGAAACATTTCTAAACAATAAAATTTTTTTTTATTTTTATTTATTTCAGACTTAAAGATCTTTTCTTTTTCCCAGTAATTTTGCCATTTTCTTTCAGCTAACTTGAAATTATATCTTTCCACAATTTTTTGGATTATTTTTTTGGTCTTCTATTTTTGCTAGCATCACCTATTTCGTAAGGATTTTCTTTTTTATATTTTTCAATAATATCTTTTTCATATTTTGTTGCTCTTTTAAGTATATTCAAATTAAGATCAGCAACTATGTCAGTATTATTTTTACTAATTGAGCAATTTGTTAAACCTTCAGAGCATTTTTTTAAAAATACATTTATATCTAATGCATCAGATCTAATTTCATTAGTGAGAAATCTTACTGAAATTTTAACAGACTCGTTTGGTGTATTGTTTTCACTGTACCAATCTGTAACAACAATACCTCCACTATAGTTAGCTGAAACTAATGGCATAAAGTCTAGAGTGTCTAATGTAGCTCTCCATAAAGGGTTTGAACTTGCAAAATCATAGTTATTATCTTTCTTTAATTGGTTCATAAGTCTGAAACCTTTTCCTTCTTCCATATTTTTTTTCACTCTTTCTCTAACATTAATTGGAACATCTTTTTCTGCATTTACTTTTTTGAATTTAAGTGGCCCGCAAGCACTTTGAGGTAACAAGACTACAATTGATAGAAAAGTAATTATTAAACGTTTTGAAATCATGATTTTTACTAAAATATATGTACTTAGCACAATATATTACCTTTAAAATTAGAATATACTCATTTTAAAATAACCGGCGATTTATGCGATTAATACTGATGTAAAAATGCAACACTATGATAAATTATAACTATTTTTAAGAAAATTTGCTAAGAAATCCACTATTTTTTGCTAAAACAGCGATGTTTATAATTAATTATAAAAAAGGAGTAAATTTATGAACAAAGTAACAAAAGTAGGTTTAACTGCTTTAGCTACTTCACTAGTTGCAACAGCATCTTATGCTGGTGAGCTAAGTGTTTCAGGTAGCGCGGCGTTAACTTATACTGGCCTAGACTCTAGATCGGACACAAATCCGTGGGCAATGGGTGACAGTGTTAAGTTTAACGGTGGTGGTGACCTAGATAATGGTATGACTGTATCAGTCTACTATGAGTTAGATGGTGGTACATATGATGACTACAATCTAAAATTAGGTATGGGTGATATGGGTACATTGTCATTCTCAGGTGCTTCATCAAGTGGAAGCGGAGTAGACTCTGTAAAAGATATCGTTCCAAAAGCTTATACGCCAGTATACGAAGCTGCTGACGAAGTTGGTGGTGCTGCTGACAATGGTTTACTTGATACTTCAGTAAACAACCAAACTGGTCAGTGGGGATATGACGTAACTGCTGCAGGTTTTGATTTATCTGTATCTTACAACCCAAAACCAGCTGCTGCAGCTGCTGCTGAAACAGGTTATTCTGTTTCTTACAGTGGTTTAATGGATGGTTTAACACTAGTTTACGGTGTGTTTGATGATGGTGATATTGCTGAAAATGATACTATGGGTGTGAAATACACTATGGGTAACATGACAGCTGCTATCCAAGCAACTAACGTAGATTATGAAGCAACTACTTCAACAGACCAAGACGCTACTCACATGGGTATCTCTTTAGCGATCAACGATGATCTAACTGTTTCTGCAGGTAGACAAGAAGTTGAGTTCGATGGTGTTGGTGAAGATGAAGTTAACACAGGTATACAAGCATCGTATACTATGGGTTCAATCTCATTAACAGCTGCAATCAACAGTGTTGAAAGTGCTGGTGGAACTGCAAACAAAGACGCGGAAGCATCAATTTTCGTGGCTTCATTTGCATTCTAATCATAATTTTTGATTTTAAAAGAGGCCCCTTTTTTGGGGCCTTTTTTTTATGTGAAGTAAGAAATTCCTGCAAAACCAAACGGTTTAATCAAGTATAGTTTTTTTATATTTTTATTATTAATCCCACCTAACGCTATATCTTCCATAGATGATAATTTTCTTAGACTTAAATATCTAAATATACCTAATTGATTATTTCTTTTTTTTTTAAAAATAGGAGATAAAAAAATCTTTTCTACACCTTGATGTTCTTTAATTTTGATTTCTTTTAAATTATGTGCTGACCCTATAATTTCAAAGTTTTTTTTATTAAGAAATGATTTAATAATTAACTCTTTATTTTGAGAGGAAATATACAGACCATCTGCATTAATTTTGTGTGCTAATTTAATGTTATTCCTCACATAAAGTTTTTTTTGATATTTTTTACAGAAATTACGTAATTTTTCTAAGTCTTTTAGCTTAGTTTCTTTATTTTTATTTCTCCAAATTAAAGATATATTTTTATCTAAATTAATTAGATGAGAATAATCAAACTTATCTATAAAATAATATTGTTTTAGATTTTTAAGATGCATCATACTCAGATTAACTTAATTGAAATAAACAAAAAAATTAAGAATAAAATAAATATTCTCTCCTTATCTGAATATAATCCCAAAGTTATTGCAGTATCAAAAACCTTTTCAGAGGAAGATATAATACCATTAATTGAATGTGGTCATTGTGACTTCGGAGAAAACAAAGTTCAAGAAGCACAGAAAAAATGGCCAAAACTTAAAGAATTAAATAAAAATTTAAAGCTACACATGCTTGGTAGGTTGCAAACTAACAAAGTCAAAAATGCAGTTGAAATCTTTGATTACATCCATTCTTTGGATAGTTTAAAACTCGCTAATAAGATTTCAAATGAAATACATAAAAAACGTAAGAAAATAAAAATTTTTATTCAGATTAATTTAGGTGGTGAAAAACAAAAATCTGGAATTGAACCATCAGATTTAGAAGAATTTTATAATAATTGTAAAACATTAAAATTAGATATTATAGGAACCATGTGTATTCCTCCAGATAGCCATGACCCAAGACATTTTTTTAAAGATCTAATGCAACTGAATAAAAAAATTAATCTTCCCGAAATTAGCATGGGTATGACCAATGATTATCTTGATGCATTGGAATATAATTCAACTTATCTAAGAATTGGTACAGGGATTTTTGGGAAGAGAACTAAGTAATTTTTATTTTTGTTTTTTTGTTAATCAATTTATTTAAAATTAAAAAATCTTTTTTTTTGATTGCAACGCATCCCTTAGTAGCTGAATAATCTTTTGTTAAATGCAAAAAAATAGCACTCCCTTTATTTCTTTTAACTTTTTTGTAATTGTATTTTATCAAAATTAACAAATCATATTTATTGTCTTTTCTGTAGAGTTTTTCATAGTTTGATTTAATATTTTTTTTGATTTTTATTAATTTGTTATAATTTTTGCTATTAGGATCGTCACACCATCCCATATTTTTTTTTATTTGACATACTTTAATTTTAGATATGGGTTTTTTTATACGGTCTGATCTATAATAAATATTACCTAGATCAAAAATTCCAATAGGTGTTTTATAATCACCCTCAGTTTTATTCTTGCTAAACCCTTTTTTGCCAACCGAGCATTTAAATTTAAATTCATCAATTAAAAGAGTCTCTTTATTTTTTATAATAATTGTCATATTTTAAAAAAATGCATTCAAAAATTTTAATAATTTATGAATACAAAAATTTATTCGAAATATTAGACGAAATTGCTGAAAGTTTAAATTTTAAAATATTACATTGTGATAAAAAAGAATATGATCAAATAAAATT
>CACJYQ010000012.1 GCA_902597725.1 uncultured Pelagibacteraceae bacterium | reverse complement strand
TATTTCCAAAAAGTTTTTGAGACCACAGATCTTAAAAAAAATTCCAAAGAGGAATAAATATAAATTAATAAAAAGTCTTAATCATAAATTAATAAAAAAAACTCTTAAAAAAACAGACATAGCTTTATCATGTGGTTTTCCTCTTATATTTAATGAGTCAATTTTAAAGTTACCACGTTTTGGCTTCTTGAATTGCCATGCTGGAAAACTACCAAAATACAGGGGAGGATCTCCTTTAAATTGGCAATTAATAAATTGTGAAAAAAAATTTGGTATAAGTATTATTAAAATGAATAATAAAATCGATGGAGGAGACATACTGTCTGAGCGAAATTTTTTTATAAAAAAAAATTACGATATTAATGATTTACATAAGATAGCTAATAAAAATTTTCCTAAAATGCTAATTGAATCTATAATTAAAATTATAAATAAAAAAAAATCAAAAAAAATACGGAAAAAAAGTTTAATTTGGAAACAAAGAACTGAACAAGATTCTTTTTTTAGATTCAAACATAAAACTTTTCATCAAGCAGACAGATTTGTAAAAGCCTTACAACATCCATATCCAAATGCTTTTTTTTATTTTAAAAATACAAAATATAAAATTTTAAAAATAAAAAAGACTAATAAAAAATTAATCCCTGGAGATATTTTGTTTAAGTCAAACGATTTGTATATCGGCCTTAAAAAGTCAACAGTTAAAGCAGAATTTAAGAGTCTTTCTTTATGAATAATTTTTTTAAAAAGGCAATAAGTCTTATAGATAATAAAAAGTGTACAGTTGGAATAATAGGGCTTGGCTATGTTGGTTTGCCCCTATCAATCTTATTTGTTAAGAATAACTTTAAAATAATTGGTATTGATATAGATAAAAATAAAATAAATAAAATTAAGAAAAATGACTCTTATTTAGATAGAATTTCTAATAAAGATATCGCTTTAATTAATAAGAACGGTAAATTTTTTTCTAATTTTAATAAAATCAAAGTTTGTGACATAGTGATTATATGTGTTCCTACGCCACTCAAAATCGATCAAAGTCCTGATTTAAGTTTTATTAGAAAAACAATTAGTTCAATAAAAAAATTTTTAAGAAAGGGCCAAACTTTAATTCTTGAAAGCACCAGTTATCCTGGGACTACAAAAGAGGAGATTTACTTTAAGATTAAAGATAGATTTGATATTGGAAAAAATTTTTTTCTTGGATTTTCATCTGAAAGGATAAATCCTGGTAAAAATGAAGACTCCATTCAAAAAGTTCCAAAAGTTGTAAGTGGATTTTCAAAAAATTGTCTGAAAGTAATATCTGATTTTTATGGAAAGTCTTTCAACGAGATTGTAATTAGTAAGAGTGTTGAAATTGCGGAATTTTCAAAGCTTTTAGAGAATATCTATAGATCAGTAAATATAGGTTTTATAAATGAAATGAAGGTCCTAGCTGATAAAATGAACTTAGATATTTTTGATGTAATCGACGTGGCAAATACTAAACCTTATGGTTTTAGAAGATTTTTTCCCGGACCAGGCATAGGAGGCCACTGCATACCCATAGATCCAAATTACTTATATTGGAAATCTGTGAAGGTAGGTTTGCCTGCTAAGTTTATAAAACTTTCTGCCAATACTAATATTCTTGTGTTGAATTTTATAATTAAAAAAATCCTTAAAAATCTAAAATATAAAAAAATATCTTTTAAGGACTCAAAAATATTGATTTTAGGAATGTCTTATAAAAAAAATATTGATGATTTTAGAGAGTCTGCATCAATAAGGTTAATAGAAAATCTTTTAATAAAAGGAATTAAAAATATATCAGTGCATGATCCGTACGTAGACAAGAAACTAAATTTAAAAAAAATAAAAAAGGTATATTCACTTTCATCTAAAATTTTACAAAGTTTTGATATTGTGGTTTTAATGACTGATCATGATTTATTTGATTATGATATGGTAAAGAAAAATTCAAAATTAATAATCGACTGTAGAGGAAGATTTGAAGTTAAAGATAATGTTCAGAGGGGATAATTTTGCTAGTAATTATTCAAGCCAGAACCTCTTCCAAAAGATTTAAAGATAAAGTTTTATTCAATATTTATGGCAAACCACTAATTTTGCATGTAATTGAGAAAATCAAGAAAAGTAATAAAATCGATATAATAGTTTCAACATCAAAAAAAAAAGAGGATGACACATTGGTTAAGCTTTTACTTAAAAATAAAATAAAATTTTTTAGAGGGTCTTTGAATAATGTTGCTAAAAGACTTTATGAAACAGCAATATCTAAAGATCAAAAATTTTTTTTAAGAGTTTCAGCAGATAGTCCATTAATTGATTTTCAGATAATAAATAAAATTATTAATATACACAAAAAAAATAAAAGTTATGATTTGATAACTAATATATTTCCAAAAACTTTTCCATCTGGACAATCTGTTGAAATAATTAAAACAAAAATACTTGGAAAAAATTTAAAATTTTTTTCAAGGCTAGACAAAGAACATGTAACAAGATATTTCTATGAGAATCCATCAAAGTTTAAAATAAGAAATTTTTTGAACAAAAAAAGTAGTAACCTAAGAAAGTTATCAATAGATACACCTAGTGACTTAAAGATAATGCTCAAACTGTACAATAAAAAAAAATTTTTAAATTTTAAATATCTAAATGAAAAAAATTAGCGCTGGTATAATAGGATTTGGAATAGGTCAAAAACATTTTGAAGCTATACATAATTATAAAAATGCAAAAGTGAAAGTAATATGCGAAAAAAATTTAAAAAAATTAAAATATGTAAAAAAACTATTTCCAAAAATTAAAATAACAAATAACGAAAACGATATTTTTTTAGACAGAGATATTAATCTAGTATCTATTGCAAGCTATGATAATTATCATTACTCACAAATATTGAAATCTATTAAAAATAAAAAAAATATAATTGTTGAAAAACCGATGTGTTTAAATTTGAAACATCTTCAGAATATCAAAAAACTTATTTTAAAATCTAATGTAAAAATTATGTCAAATATGGTTTTGAGGGTGAATGATCTATTTATAAACATTAAAAAAAAAATATCTAAAGATAATATATTTTATATAGAAGCTGATTATATTTGGGGCAGAATTAACAAACTTTTTGGATGGAGATCAAAAATAAATGATTATTCTATTATTTTAGGGGCAGGAATTCATGTAATAGATTTAGTAATGTGGATGTTAAACAAAAGACCACACTCGGTTCTAGCTATTGCAAATAATATAGTTACTAGTAAAACCGTTTTTAAAAAAAAAAGCATGGCACTCATTATTCTTGAATTTCCTGGCAATATTATAGCTAAAATCACTGCTAACGGTGTTGCTGTTCATGAGCATTTTCATGAAATAAAAGTATTTACTAATAAAAAGACAATTAATAATACATTAAAAGGATCTTTCACTTATTCAAAAAACAATTCAATTAAAAATAAATTTTCTTACCCTGATAGAGCAAACAGAAAAAAATTAATTCATAATTTTATTGACCATTTACTGAATAATAAAAAAAAATTAATTATGTCAAAAAAAGAACAATTAGACTTGATGTCAGTGTGTTTAGCCGCTGAAGAGTCTTTAAAAAAAGATAAAAAAATTAAGATTAAATATATCCGATGAGTGTAAAATTTTCAAAACCTAATATTAAAGAGACAGATTTAAATTTAGTAAAAAAAGTTATCAGAAGTGGTTGGCTTACACATGGAAAAAACACTTCTCTCTTTGAACAAAAATTTAAATCATATACTAAATCAAAATATTCAGTCACAGTTTCAAGTTGCACTGCAGCTTTACATTTATCGTGCCTAGCTCTAAATTTGAAAAAAGGAGATGAGGTTATTGTGCCTGCAATGTCTCATACTGCAACCTCCCACGCGGTTGAATATACTGGTGCAAAAACTGTTTTTGTAGATGTAAATCATGAGACAGGCAATATAGATATCGCTAAGGTGTTAAAAAAAATCACAAAAAGAACAAAAGCTATAATTGTTGTTCACATGGCGGGATTTTCCATTGAAATAGACTTAATTTTAAGAGTATGCAAAAAATATAAGTTAAAATTAATTGAAGATTGTGCTCATTCAGTAGGTACAAAGTTTAAATCAAAACATGTTGGTAATTTTGGAATATCGGGATGCTTCTCTTTTTATCCAACTAAACAGATTACTACAGGAGAAGGTGGCATGTTAGTGACAAATAACAAGAGTTTTTATAATAAAATAAAAAAGCTTAAAGCTTTTGGTATTGATAAAGATATTAACCAAAGAAAAAAACAAGGTACATATGATGTGAAAAGTTTAGGATTTAATTATAGATTAACAGATTTCCAATCTGCACTAGGTTTAAAACAGATACTTAATTACAAAAACAATTTAAAAAAAAGACATATCATTGCAAAAAAATACATTAATGATTTGAAAAACATTCGCGAGGTAAAGTGTATGCCTTATTCTGCTAATTGTTCTTTTTTTGTTTTTCAAATATTCTGTAAAAAAAGGGATAAATTACTTAAAAGGTTTAAAGAAAAAAAAATTGGAGTTAGTATTCATTACGCAACTCCTTTACCATCGATGAGTTATTATAAAAATAAATATAATTTAAGTATGTTGAATTACCAAAAAGCCAAAGTTTATGCTAACACAAATATTTCATTACCAGTATATCCAAGTTTAAAATCTAAAGAACAGAATAAAGTAATTAATGTTATCAAAGAATTCTATGGATATTCAAAATAAAAAAATTTTACTTGTAGGTGGAGGTGGTTTCATAGGTCATAATCTTGCATTGTATCTAAAAGAAAAGAATGCAATTCCATTCATAGTCGATAGTTTGTCAGTCAACAATTTGTATTCGATTGATAAAGAAGAGGTTAAGAATAAAAAATTATATTCATCTATTTTAAATAACAGAATAGAAATTTTAGAAAAAAAAAAAATTAAATCCATTATAAAAGATGCAAGAAATCATGAGGATGTTTTTGAAGTTTATCAGGAGATTGATCCAGATATAATTATTCATTTAGCTGCAGTTTCTCATGCAAATAAATCTAACAAAGATCCCCATAACACTTTTGATAATAGTCTTAGAACCTTAGAAAATACCCTTGACTTTGCTAGACAAAAAAAAATACATGTTATTTATCTATCATCAAGTATGGTTTATGGAAATTTTGATGGAAAAGAAGTGAATGAGGATACTGCTTGTAATCCAATAGGAGTATATGGCACTTTAAAATTATCAGGTGAATTAATCGTAAAGGCTTATAGCAATGTGTTTGATATTCCTTATACAATTATTAGACCCTCTGCATTATATGGTGAAAGATGTGTAAGTAGAAGGGTAGGACAAATATTTATAGAAAATGCAATTCAAAATTTAAATATTGAAATAAATGGAAGTGGTGATGAAAAATTAGACTTTACTTACATAGATGATTTACTTCAAGGAATTTATAAAGCTTGTTTAAATAAAAATTCTATTAATCAAATTTTTAATGTTACTTACGGCAATTCACGTAAACTTAACGAGTTAGCAGAACTTTTAAAAAGTGAATTTCCTAAAGTTAATATTAACTACTCAGGAAAGGATAAATTTATGCCAGAAAGAGGAACATTAGATGTTAGTAAGGCGAAAAAATTATTAGATTATTCACCTCAATTCAATTTAGAAAAGGGTTACATCAAATATATCAAATGGTACAAAAATTTTTGGAAAAATCTCTAAAATGAATAATTTTAAAAATCTTAAAAGAACTTTTTTTATCGCAGAATTAGGAAATAATCATGAGGGAAATTATAAAAATGCTATTAAATTAATTGATCATGCTAAAATTTCTGGAGCAGATGCTGTAAAATTTCAAACGTTTGATACTAGTTTATTTATCAATAAGTCAGAAAAAAAAAGATTTAAAAAACTTCAAAAATTTGAGTTAACAAAAAAACAGTTTAAAAAATTATCTATTTATTCAAAAAAAAAAAAATTGAAATTTATTTCTACTCCATTAGATTTGGAAAGTGCCAAATTTTTATCAAATTTAGTTGATGTATTTAAAATTTCATCTGGCGATAATAACTTTTTTGAATTAATTGAATTTTGTGCTAGATTTAAGAAACCTTTGATAATTTCTACTGGAATGTTAGCATTTGATGAAATTAAAAAGATTATTAAGTTTTTAAAAAAAATTAAATTTCCTATTAACAAATTAGCATTATTGCATTGTGTATCAGATTATCCAGTCGATGATAAAGAGGCTAATTTACTCTCCATAAAATTTTTAAATGAAAAACTAAAAGTTACCATAGGTTACTCAGATCATTCTGTAGGTGGAGAAGCTTCTTTGGTTGCAATTGGACTTGGTGCTAAAATTATTGAAAAACATTTTACGCTAGATAACAATTTTTCAAATTTTAGAGACCATAAATTATCCCTGAACCCAAAAGACAACAGGCTTACTCGGTTTAAAACCAGGTAATGGATTTACTGATGGCTTAGAAGCATCACAAATTGTGTCTCCAACTTTCGTATCAGATAAAACTTTTATTCCTGTTGTGATAAAACCGATCTCACCAGCGTTCAATTCGTTGATATCTCTTGGTTTGGGTGTGAATACACCAACTTTTTCAACAACATAATCTTGATTAGTTGAAAGCATTTTAATTTTCATATTTTTAGCAATTGTTCCATTTATAACTCTTACTAGTATAACTACTCCGAGGTATGTATCGTACCAACTATCTACTAATAAACATTTTAAATCTTGCTTTAAATCACCTTTTGGTCCTGGTAATCGAGTTATTATTTGTTCTAATATCTCATCTATACCTTCACCAGTTTTTCCAGAACATGGAATAGCATTTTCAGTATCAATACCAATTACATCCTCAATTTGTTTACTGGTTCTATCTAGGTCCGATGCTGGTAAATCAACCTTATTTAAAACTGGAATTATTTCATGATTAGTATCTAGTGCTTGATAAACATTAGCTAATGTTTGTGCCTCTACACCTTGGGTACTGTCAACAATAAGTATGGAACCCTCACATGCATAAAGAGATCTGCTGACTTCATAACTAAAATCAACATGTCCTGGAGTATCAATTATATTTAATATGTATTCTTTTCCATTTTTAGCTTTATAGTTTAGCTTGACTGTTTGGGCTTTAATAGTAATTCCTCTCTCTCTTTCAATATCCATAGAGTCTAAAACCTGAGCTTTCATTTCCCTTTCTGTTAAACCACCACATTTGTGAATTATCCTATCTGCAATTGTTGATTTGCCATGATCAATGTGTGCAATTATTGAAAAATTTCTTATATTATCGATAGTGTTCATTTAAATATTAAGATCGAATTTTTGCGCCAGTTTTATTTTCAACAGTCTTGATTATCAAGCTATTAATTTTTTCTAAGTCTTTCTCATTTAAAGTTCTTTCAGATGACTGTATCGTTACGCTGATTGCTATCGATTTCTGATTTTCAGGAATATTATCACCTTCATAAACATCAAAAACTTTAATATCTTTTATTAAACTTTCGTCTACATTTGAAATAGTATCTATTAAATCTTGGGCTTTTACCTCTTTGTTTACTATAAATGCGAAATCTCTTTCAGATTTTTGGTAATCTGAAAATGAAAATTTTACTTTTAGATCTTTAAGAGTCTTTTTCGGTAATTCTAAATTTTCCATAAAGATCTCAAAACCAACTAAAGACTCTGTTTTAATATCAATATGTTTTAAAATATTCGGGTGAATTTCTCCAAAATATGCAGCTATTTGATTTTTTTCATTATTTAAGAATAATCTTCCTGATTTCCCAGGGTGATAATAATTGGGTGTTTCATTATCAATAAAAAATTTTTCAGAATTATAACCTACCTCAACTAAAGTTTGAACAACATCTCGTTTCACATCAAATACATCTACGTTTCTATCTTTTTCAATCCAAGATAATCTAGATTTTTTACCTGCTGACAATCCACAAACTACCGTATTTTGTTCACCGGGATTAGAACCACTAAAAATAGGACCTATTTCAAATATTGATAAATCTTTAAAACCTCTGTCGAGGTTTTTATTTACATGCATTATTAAATTTGAAAAAATTGAATTTCTTAAAACTCCTAATTCTGAACTAATAGGATTAATAATCTTTATCTCTTTATTTGTATCTCTGAAATAATCATTATAACGTTTATCAGTAAACGACCAAGTGATTGCCTCCAGATAACCTTTGGATGCGACTGATCTTTGTAAAAAATGAAATAATTTCTGAAATTTATTTAAAGTAGATTTTTTTCTTTGTTTAATTGGCTCTATATACTTTATCTTTTCATAACCGCTAATTCTAACCAACTCCTCAACAATATCTACTTCCTGTGAAATATCTGGTCTCCATGAAGGAACTGTTAATTCGAGTCTTTTCTTATCCTTTTTTACTTCAAAACCAAGATCCTCTAAAATTTTAATCATTTCTTTTAAAGAAATTTTAAAACCAGATATTTTTTCAAAAATATTTGGGTCAAATTTAATTTTTTTTGTTTTGTAAGTTTCTATTTTTTGAACATCAATTTTGCTAATTTCACCACCACAAATCTCTTTTATTAATTTTGCAGCTTTATTTAAACCATCTTCGATTGATAATGGATCTATGCCTCTTTCGAATCTAAACTTTGCATCGGTATCAAGATTTAATTTTTTTGCTGTATTTCTTATTGATCCTGGATCAAAATAAGCTGACTCAAGTAATATATTTTTTGTATTAAATTCTGTACCAGATCTTGTACCACCAATAATTCCTCCAAGTCCTAAAACGCCTTTATTATCGCTAATAACGCACATGCCACTCTCCAGTTTATAATTTTTATTGTCAAGTGCTGTAAACTCTTCTCCAGACTTAGAATTTCGAACAATAATACCCTTTTCAATTTTATCAGCATCATAAGCATGTAATGGTCGATTAATATCGAGCATTACATAGTTTGTAATGTCAACTATTGCTGAGATTGGTTTTTGACCAATAGAAATTAATTTATCTTTAAGCCATTTAGGACTTTCAGAATTTTTCACATTTGTTATTAAACAGCTTCCAAACGCAGTACATCCTTGGCCTTTTTCCTTATTAATTTTTACTTTTAAGGTGTGTCTATTTTTTGAATAAATTTTTTTTTCCTTTAAATCTACTAACTTTCCAAAACCTGATGCAGCCAGATCTCTAGCTATTCCCCTGACTCCAAGACAGTCTGGTCTATTAGGTGTTATGGATAGATCAATGAGATTTGATTTTGATTTTGAAAAATAACTTTTGCCAATATTTTTTCTAAATTCCTTGGTTAATTCAGTAATCCCGTCACTTTCATCCGACAGATTTAATTCAGACTCTGAACAAAGCATTCCATATGAAGTAACACCTCTTATTTTAGCGACTACTAATTTTGTCTTGGTTTTAGGGATAATTGCACCTGGAGGAGCATATATAGTAAGCAATCCCTCTTTTGCATTTTCTGCACCACATACAACTTTTTTAACTTCATTCTCTCCAATATTTACGTCACAAATTTTAAGTCGATCCGCATTTGGATGTTTTTCAGTTTTTATAATTTCAGCTACCTTGAATAATTGATTATCACCAGAAAGACTTTCTACACTCTCTACTTCTAGACCAATATTGGTAAGTTGCTCTAAAAGGTTTTTTTCTTTTAAATTTGTCTTTAAATGATCTTTTAACCAATCAAATGTTATTATCATCGACTGAGACCTCTATAATTCGTGGGTACATCCAATGGATCAAATCCAAAATGATTCAACCATCGATAATCACAATCAAAAAAAGCTCTTAAGTCATTGATTCCATATTTCAGCATAGCAAGTCTATCTATCCCAATACCAAATGCGTATCCCTGAAACTTTGATGGGTCTACTTTAACATTTTTTAAAACATTGGGATGAACCATTCCACACCCTAAAATCTCTAACCATTGATTTCCTTCTCCTATTATAATTTTTCCATCTTTCATCTCGTATCCAATATCAACTTCAGCAGATGGTTCTGTAAAAGGGAAATGACTAGGTCTAAATCTCATCTTAATTTTATCTACTTCAAAAAACTCTTTGATAAAATAATTTAAACATCCCTTTAGATGACCCATGTTTATGTTTTTGTCTATATGAAGCCCCTCAACTTGATGAAACATTGGTGAATGAGTTTGGTCACTGTCTGATCTGTAAGTTCTTCCAGGTGCAATTATTTTAAATGGTGGCTTATCTTTTAACATAGTTCTAATTTGAACTGGAGAAGTATGTGTTCGCAATAGTTTCTGCTTTTTTTCATCTAGATAAAACGTATCATGCATATCCCTAGCAGGATGATTTTCTGGTGTATTTAGCGCTGTAAAATTATTATATTCATTCTCAACGTCTGGTCCTTCTTCAACGCTAAAACCTATTTCGGAAAAAATTGATGATATTTCATCGATCGTTTGTGAGACTGGATGAATTTTTCCTCTAACAAATGATCTTTCAGGTAATGTAATATCAATTTTTTCTTTTTCTAATTTCTCGTTAATTTGAGCACTTTTAAATTCATTTGTTTTTGAATTTATTAAATCCTGAAGTTCATCTTTAATTATATTTAAGTCAGAGGCAAATTTTTTTCTCTCTGGCTCTGCAATTGTTCCAATCTTTTTAAATTGAGTTGAAATTAATCCACTTTTACCAAATAGATCAGATTTAATTTGGTTTATTTCTGAAATATCTAATTTTCCACTAAGCTTTGAAAGAAATTCATCTTTTATTTTTTTAAGATCTGACATTTTTACAGATTATTTCTTCAGAGAAATAAAACAATAGCGAAGATTAATTTAAAGCTGATTGTGCTTTTTGAACGATAGTTTTAAAGGCTTCTGGACTATCATAAGCTATCTCAGCTAGAATTTTTCTATCAATTTTTATTCCACATTTATTTAATCCATTAATAAACTTAGAATATGTCAAACCTTCTGCTCTAACCCCAGCATTTATTCTTTGTATCCACAGTGATTTAAAATCTCTTTTTTTATTTCTTCGATCTCTGTATGCATATTGCATAGCTTTTTCCATAGCTTGCTTTGCAACTCTAATAGTATTTTTTCTTCTGCCCCATTGACCTTTAACAGCTTTTAAAACTTTTTTATGTTTTGCTCTACTAGTTACGCCTCTTTTGACTCTTGCCATATTAACCCCTTAGACTGTAAGGCATATATGACTTAACAATTTTACCGTCTTGTTTCGACATAGTTGTGGTGCCTCTTAATTTTCTTATTTGAGAATTTGTTCTTTTTATCATGCCATGTCTTTTACCAGCTTGGGCTGTTATTACTTTACCCCTTGCAGATATTTTGAACCTTTTTTTTGCAGAGCTTTTTGTTTTGAGTTTTGGCATAATTTGCGAGTTTATACAAAGAATGTTATTAATTTACAACTACTATTAAAGCCTATAAAGGCTGAATTACCATTATCATTTGCTTTCCATCGAACTTCGGATGTAATTCTACCTTACCAATTTCCTTCATATCCTCTTTGATCTTTGTCATTAACTCATTGCCTAAATGTGAGTGCTGAAGTTCTCTACCTTTAAATCTTATTGTAAATTTTACTTTGTCACCTTTAGCAATAAATTTTTTTGCATTTTTAACCTTAAACTCGTAGTCATGTGTCTCAGTTACAGGCCTCATTTTAATTTCTTTTAATGCAATTATTTTTTGTTTTTTTTTAGCAAGATTTGCTTTTTTTTGCGCATCGTATTTATATTTTCCCATATCCATGATTTTGCAAACTGGTGGATTTGCATTTGGAGCTATTTCTATTAAATCTAAGCCTTGATTTCTTGCCATCGATATCGCTTCGTTTGTGCTAATGACACCTAAATTTTCTCCATCACTATTTATGACTTGGACTTCTGGAGACGAGATTCTATTATTAGATCTTGGTCCTCGATCTTTAGTTCTTCTCTGAAAATAATTTTGCTTAAAATCTGCCACTTAAATTGAGGATGCTTTATTTAAAGCAGAAAATGTTTTTAAAAATTTACTTAGTTCCATATTTTCTTGTTTATTAGAATCCAATCTTCTAATAGTTACGGAGTTACTGTCAACTTCTTTTTTACCACAAATTAATAAAATAGGGACTTTTGCAAGAGAATGTTCTCTTATTTTATAGTTCAAATTATGATTTTTTAAATCAACCACTGAACTCATCCCAGCTTCTTTTATTTTTTTGGAAACTTTACTTGCATATTCCTCAAAGTCTTCTGAAATCGGAATTACCACTGTTTGCAGTGGCGATATCCAAAATGGAAACTTCCCAGCATAATTTTCTATTAAAATTCCAATAAATCTTTCAAGAGACCCAAACAATGCTCTATGTAACATCACTGGAACTTTTTTTGTACCATCTTTATCAACGTAAGTAGCATCTAATCTTCCAGGTAAGTTCAAATCTACTTGTACTGTTCCACATTGCCAATCTCTACCAATTGCATCTCTTAATACAAATTCTATTTTTGGACCATAAAAGGCTCCTTCACCCTTATTTATGCTATATTCTAATTTCGTTGCTTTGACTGCCTCTAATAAAGATGCCTCAGCTTTATCCCAAACTTTATCTTCGCCCACTCTTACTTCTGGTCTGTCAGCATATTTTAACACCACTTTTTCAAAACCTAAATCTTTATAAATATCTAAAATTAAATTAGTTACATTTAAACACTCGCTTGTAATTTGATCTTCCGAACAAAAAATATGTGCATCATCCTGTGTAAATGCTCTTACTCTAAGAAGTCCATGTAAAGCACCTGATGGTTCATATCTGTGTACTTTACCAAATTCTGTTATTCTTAATGGTAAATCTCTATAACTTTTCAAACCTTGATTAAAAACTTGAATATGACCTGGGCAATTCATTGGTTTTATCGCAAAAACTTTCTCATCAGGAGTCTCGGAAGTATACATGTTTTCACCATATTTCTCCCAATGCCCTGATTTTTCCCATAACAATCTATCTAGTACCTCTGGGGTATTTACTTCTTTATATCCTGCAGCATCTTGGCGTGCTCGCATATAATTAATTAATTTTTGAAACAAGGCCCACCCCTTTTCGTGCCAAAAAACAGATCCTGGGCTCTCCTCTCTAAAATGAAATAGATCCATTTCTTTACCAAGTTTTCTATGGTCTCTTTTTTCTGCCTCCTCAATTCTTTTTAAATAATCATCCAAGTCTTTTTGAGATGCCCAACCAGTTCCATAAATTCTTTGTAACATCTCATTTTTTGAATCTCCACGCCAATATGCTCCAGCAACTTTTGTAAGCTTAAATGCTTTACCAATTTTTCCAGACGAAACTAAGTGTGGACCTCTACACAAGTCATGCCAAGTATCACCATGATGGTAGACTGTTAGCTCCTCACTCTCTGGAATACTCTCTATAATTTCAGCTTTATATTTTTCACCAATTTTTTTGAAATGGCTTATTGCTTTATCTCTTTTCCAAACTTCTCTTTTTGTTTTTACATCTTTGTCAATTATTTCTGACATTTTTTTTTCTATTTTTTCTAGATCTTCCTCTGTAAAAGGCTCTTTCCGAGCAAAATCATAGTAAAAACCATTTTCAATTACTGGTCCTATAGTTACTTGTGTACCAGGGTATAGTTCTTGAACAGCCATTGCCATAATGTGAGCCGTATCGTGTCTTATAACTTCAAGACCCTCTGGATCTTTTGCGGTAAAGATTTTTACTGAACAATCTTTTTTAATTGAAAAATACAAATCTTTTAACTCACCATCGACGCTCATTATCAATGCTTGTTTTGATAATGATTTGCTTATTTTTTCTGCAACATCTAAACCTGTAACTTCTTTGAGAAATTCAATATTTTTTCCATCTGGTAATGTAATTATAGGCATTTAGTTTAATAATCTTTTATACTCTGAATATGTAGAAAAACACATTTTTTCAACATTAAATTTTTTTATTATATTATTTCTTCCCTCTTTACCAATTTGATTTATAGCTGTTTCATCCATTGTTAATCCACGGATAATTTTTTTACTTAAGGACTCTGCGTTTCCTGATTTAAATAAAAAGCCCGTTTTTTCATCATTAATTGTCTCGTTAGATCCACCGATATTACTAGCTATGATTAATTTTTGCATAGATTGTGCTTCTACTGCTACTCTTCCAAAAGCTTCTGGTTCTATTGAAGCTGATACAATTATATCAGAAACTTTATAAGCTAATGCCATATCATTACAATGATCTATAAATTTTATTTGATTTGTTAAATGGTATTGCTCAGTAAGACGTATTAGTTTTTTTTTATAAAGGTCTCTTCCTTGATCGTTTCCAAGTATAACTGCATGGAAAGCTTCATAACCTAATTCAATTTTAACAAGATTAATTGCCTGAATAAATAATTCTTGTCCTTTCCACGAAGTAAGCCTACCCGGCATTAAAATTATTTTTTTTTCATCATGGATGTTCCATTTTTGAAGTAAATTTTTTTCATCATTTTCTAATTTTGTGGAAGGATCAAAATAGTCAACATTTATTCCCCTAAAAATAACTAAAAATTTTTTTTGACTTGTCAAAAATTCAGAATAATTTTCTTTAATGTGAGAAAAAATAAAATTTGATCCTGCAATAATCAAATCAGATCTTACCATCACAGAATTATAAAATTTTTTAAACTTGCCACTAAAATTGTAAGTTCCATGAAATGTGGTAACAAACTTTCTATTAGTTAACTTTGTTGCAAATAAACAAGACCAAGCTGGTGCTCTACTCCTTGCATGAACAATTGAGATCTTAAAAAATAAAATTATCCCGATTAATAAAATTGTATTTATTAGAATCAATAATGGGTTTTTACTATGAACTGGAAGTTTAATTAGTTTTACTTTTTTTTGATCAACGAATTTTGTTAATTCCCCTCCGCTAGTTACTATAAAAGACTCACACCCATTTTCTGGTAAATAATGAGCAATATCATAACATCCTGTTTCTGCTCCTCCGTAACCTAGTTTTGGTATTACTTGCAGGACTTTTATATTAGACGACATACAGTTAGATTATATAATAATAGAGATAACTAATAAACTTTTATGAGCAAATTTAATTACTTTAAAATAAATAAATCAAAAAAAATCAGATACTTAAAATACAACCAAAAAAATAAAGCTTACATAGTTTTTTTACACGGGTTTATGTCTGATTTAGAAGGAAAAAAACCTAAAGCATTTTTAAATTTTGCTAAAAAAAATAAACTTGGTTTTCTTGCACTAGAATATTCTGGTCATGGAAAATCATCTGGTAAATTTACCAATGGGAATATCTCAAAATGGACTAAAGAGGCAACTTTATTAATTAAAAAAATTGTCAAAAAAAATAGAATCATCTTAGTTGGCTCAAGTATGGGGTCTTGGATCGCTTTAAATCAATTTAAATTTTTTAAAAAACAAATTGTAGGTTTTTTAGGAATTGGTTCTGCACCTCAATTTTTAGAGGGTTTAATGTGGAACAAATTTTCAAAAAAAATGAAAAAAGAAATAACAATAAATAGGATTATCAACTTAAAGCATGGAAATTATGAATATCCAATCTCTTTACAACTAATTAAAGATGGCCGGAAAAATAAAGTATTTCATAAAAAAATTTACGACAAATTAAAGATTACTATGGTTCATGGACAAAAGGATGAGTCTGTCCCTGTCAGTTATTCCAAAAAAGTTTTAAAAATTTTTGTAAATTCAAAAAAAAAATTAGTTATTATTAAAAAGGGTGATCACAGCTTATCTTCACCTAAATGGTTAGGCATATTAAAAAAAGAGTTAAAAATTATAATTAACTAACTTCTTTAATCTTAGACTTAAATGTAATTGGATTTTTAAGTTTATTAATCATCTCTTTTGGACAAACCTGAACAAAATTTTTAATTTCAACTTCAAAATTTTCAAAAATATTTTTTGATATCAATGATCCTGTCTCCTTTGAATGTTCTAAAATTAACTCTTTTAAATAACTTGTCCAATAATCTGTCTCAACATTTTGCCAAACAACTGAATCTGGATTTACTTTTTTTTCAAACTCTTTAGATTTATCATAGATAAATGCCATACCTCCGGTCATGCCAGCTGCAAAGTTGTCACCGACATTTCCTAAAATGACCACTGTTCCTCCAGTCATATACTCACAACCATTTGAGTCACAACCCTCAATAACTGTAGTTGCACCAGAATTTCTTACAGCAAATCTATCACCTGCTTGACCCGCAGCAAAAAGTTTACCTGAAGTAGCTCCATACAGAACTGTATTTCCGATGATTGTATTTTCATCAGAGATTAAATTACTTTCGTCCGAAAGTTTTATCGAGATAGTAGCGCCTGACAATCCCTTACCGACATAGTCATTTGCATCACCTTTAAGATTTAATTTTAGTCCCTTTGATGAAAAAGCACCAAATGACTGACCTGCAGAACCTTTGAAATTTAATGTGAGAAAATTTTCGTCAAGTTTTCCGTAACCATACTTTTTGTAAAGATGATGTGAAATTCTTGTACCAACTGCCCTGTTTGTATTTTTGATAATAAATTCTTTCTCAACTTTTTGTGAATTATCTAAAGATTTTTCTACTTCTGGCCAAATTTCCTGGTCTAATGTTCCTGGTACTTTATTAATCTCCAATGACTCGCAGTATCTTTTATTGTTTCCTGGATCTGCCTGAACAAATAATGGATTTAAATCTAAATCATCTAAATTTGGTGACGCTTTATTAACTTGCATTAATAAGTCAGTTCTTCCAATTATATCATTTAATGATTTAAAACCTAATTCAGCTAAAATTTCTCTTACCTCAGATGCAATGAAAGTGAATAAATTTACAACCTTGTCTGGAGTACCAGTAAATTTTTCTCTTAATTTTTCATCTTGTGTACAAACACCTACTGGACAAGTATTTGAGTGGCACTGTCTTACCATTATACATCCCATTGCCACTAGAGCTGTTGTTGCAACTCCATACTCCTCTGCTCCCATCATTGCAGCAATAACAACATCTCTTCCAGTTTTAATACCACCATCAGTTCTTAACGTAACTTTGTGTCTTAAATTGTTTAACGTTAAAACCTGATTTGCCTCAGTGAGACCCATCTCCCAAGGTATTCCAACATATTTGACACTTGTTTGAGGAGTTGCGCCTGTTCCTCCATTATGACCCGAAATTAAAATAATATCTGCTTTTGCTTTAGCTACACCTGCAGCAATAGTTCCAATTCCAGATGATGCAACTAACTTGACACCAACTCGTGCTTTTGGATTTGTTTGTTTCAAATCATAAATCAGTTGTGCCAAATCTTCTATGGAATAAATATCGTGATGTGGAGGTGGAGAAATTAATGTTACTCCTGGTGTTGAATGTCGTAGTCTTGCAATCTCCTTTGTTACTTTGAAGCCAGGTAACTGACCGCCTTCCCCTGGTTTAGCGCCTTGTGCCATTTTAATTTCTATTTCATTACAATTATTCAA
Source organism: uncultured Pelagibacteraceae bacterium (assembly GCA_902597725.1). Classification (GTDB taxonomy): domain Bacteria; phylum Pseudomonadota; class Alphaproteobacteria; order Pelagibacterales; family Pelagibacteraceae; genus Pelagibacter. The sequence continues at coordinate 6,133 of CACJYQ010000012.1, read as the reverse complement.
GTAATTTACAGTCACACCAAATCTAGCAGATGCAATTTGTTTAACTCTAGAATTTGCACTATCACCACTATCCATCACCTTAAATCTTTCTGCATCTTCTCCACCTTCACCACTACAAGAAGCTCCTTTAATTCTATTCATTCCAATAGCAAGTGTTTCATGCGCTTCTTTAGATAAAGCACCGTGGGACATGCTTCCACTACCAAATCTTTTTAGTATTTTTTCTATTGGTTCAACTTCAGATAAATCTATTGATGAACCCAATTTTTTTTTTCTAAAATCAATTAGATCCCTCAAATTTATTGGTGGTAAATTATATATACCTTCAGCATATTTCTTATATGCCTCATATGAATTTGAGCCTACAGCGCTTTGTAATAAATGAATGAGCTTTCCTTGATATTGATGTGTTTCACCGTTTTTCCTGTATCTATAAATACCTCCAATTGGCAATATAGTTTCTGTGCTTTCAAATGCTTCTTTGTGAATTTCTCTTATTTTTTTTTCAATTCCAACTAAACCAATGCCTGAAATTTTCGAGGTAACTCCAGGAAAGTATTCATTTACAACTGTTCTGCTCAATCCTACTGTCTCAAAATTACATCCACCTCTGTAAGAACTTAAAACCGAAATCCCCATTTTTGACATTATCTTCAATAAACCTGCATTAACTGAATTAATGTAGCGTTGTACACATTCATCAAAACTAAATTGACCAAAAAGTTTTTTTTCATATCTCTGATATAAACTATCAAAAGCCAGATATGGATTTACTGTAGTTGCTCCAACTCCAATTAATGTTGCAAACGAATGAGTATCTATAGCCTCTCCAGACTGAACATTTATAGAAACATAACCTCTAAGTTTTTTTTGTATCAAAAATGTGTTTATGGCTCCAACACATAATAACATTGGCATTGGCAATCTTTCAGACGAGAGATTTTTATCACTTAAAATCAATTGTGTAATACCTTGTCTTACTGCAATTTCAGATTCTTTTTGGATCCTGTTAATAGAATTTTCTAAATTGTCATTTTGTGAAAATGAGCAATCAATAGTTACTGAACTTTTACCAAAAAAATTAGTGAACTTATTAAATTGTGAATTTGATAGAATAGGGCTATTCAAAACATAAATATTCTCTTTAGTTAAAGTGTCAAAATCAAGAATATTACCTAAATTTCCAAATCTGGTTTTTAAACTCATCACTTTATTTTCTCTTAAAGAGTCAATTGGTGGATTAGTTACTTGGCTAAAATTTTGTCTAAAAAAATGGTAAAGTGGTCTATACTTATCAGATAGTACCGCTAAAGGGGTATCATCACCCATTGAACCTGTTGCCTCTTTTGCATCTTCTGCCATTGGATGTAAGATAAGTTCTAGATCCTCTAAACTTATTCCAAAAGTATATTGTCTTCTCCTTAAACTTTCACCATCAAAATTATGTTTTTCATTGGAGATTGATAATTTTTCATCTAGATCAATTATTTGAGAATTAAAATGCTTAAATTCTTTAGCTAGATAATCTTTTATTTGACTGTTAGAAAAAACTTTACCTTTTTCTATTCTAACTCCAATAATTTCACCAGGACCTAATCTTCCTTTTGTTAAAATTTTTTTTTCATTTAAATCAATCATTCCTGTTTCTGAACCTGCAAAGATCATTTTGTCTTTTGTAATCGCATATCTCAAAGGTCTAAGACCATTTCTATCATTTGCAGCTATAACCCATTCATTGTCTGTAGCTGCAATAGCAGCAGGTCCATCCCATGGCTCCATTGTACTATTTAAAAAATTGAATAATTGCTGATGACTTTTTGATAATGTCTTATTTTTTTTCGACCATGCATCAGGTACTAGCATTAATTTAGCTAATGGTGCAGATTGGCCTGATTTATTTAATAATTCAAATACATTGTCTAAAGCTGCAGAGTCAGAGACACCCTTTTGGATCACAGGTTTTAAATTTTCTATGTCTTCGAAAAGTGGGCTACTCATCTCTTGCTCGTGAACTTTCATCCAGTTTTTATTTCCTTTATAAGTATTTATCTCACCATTGTGTGCTATTGCCCTAAATGGTTGAGCTAAGCTCCAGCTCGGTGCGGTGTTGGTTGAAAATCTTTGATGAAAAATTGCATATCTTGAAATAAATCTTGAGTCTCTAAGATCTAAATAAAAGTCAGATAATGCCTCTGCTAAATAAAGCCCTTTATAAATTATAGACTTTGAACTAATTGAACAAATGTAAAAATTATTCAATGAGGCATCAAAAGCTTTATTTTCAATTCTCTTTCTTGTTTCGTAAATTTTTCTCTCTAAGTTTTTATCTAATAAATTTGGATCATTAGGTTTAAAGAGAACTTGAATGATTTCTGGCATTGTTTGAAGAGCTTTTTCTCCTAAAACTTTTGAATTAACTGGCACTTGTCGCCAACCATATATGCTAAAATTATTCTTAGTTAGTTCACTCTCAACTATTGTTTTACAACTCTCTTGCGCTGAATAGTCATTTCTAGGTAAAAAAATCATTCCTACGCAGATTTCAGAATTATCATAATCGTGCCCGGTAACTTGTATTTTTTCTATAAAAAAATCTTTCGGAATTTCGACATGTATTCCTGCTCCATCTCCCGTTTTTCCATCTGCATCAACTGCACCCCTGTGCCAAACTGCTTTTAAAGCTTCAATTCCATACTCAACTATAGCCCTAGATTTTTTTCCTTCTGTAGATGCGATTAAACCAACTCCACAAGCATCATGTTCCATCTCTTTTGAATAAACATGATTTTTTGTAAGTAATTCTAAATTTTTTTTATAATTTTTCATTATGCTACTTTTGTTTTTTTCTGTTGTATATTTTCCAAATATGTTTTCATAGAAGAAGCTGCATCTCTCCCATCTTTAATTGCCCATACTACTAACGAAGCTCCTCTTACAATATCACCTGCTGCAAAAACACCTTTTAAATTTGTTTCCATCGTATTGAAATCAGTTTTAATTGTTCCCCATTTTGTTACTTGTAACTCTTGTGCGTCAAATAATAATGGTAAATTTTCTGGATCAAATCCAAGAGCTTTAATTACCATATCTGCTTTTACAGTAAATTCTGAACCTTCTTTAATTTCTGGTTTTCGTCTTCCTGACTCATCTGGTTCACCTAATTCAATTTGATTAACAACTAAATTTTCAATTTTATTTTTTCCTTTAAATTCTTTTGGACTTGAAAGCCATACGAATTCCACACCCTCCTCCTCAGCATTAGCAACTTCTCTGGCAGATCCTGGCATATTCTCTTTATCTCTTCTATATAAACATTTTACCGACTTTGCTTTTTGTCTTACTGAAGTTCTTACACAATCCATTGCTGTGTCACCGCCACCTATCACAACAACATCTTTTCCCTCGGCGTTTAAAATTCCTTTATCAAATAACTCTACTTTATCTCCAAGGCCTTTTTTATTTGATGCTGTCAAAAACTCCATTGCAGGAAAAATATTACCTAAATCATTGCCAGGTAATTCAACTTCTCTTGGTTTATATACACCAGTAGCAATCAAAATTGCATCGTGCTTTTTTCGTAACTGTTCTAAGGTCGCATCTTTACCAACTTCAAAATTTTGAATAAATTTTATCCCACCATCCCTTAATAACTTTGTTCTTCGCTCAACTACATGTTTTTCAAGTTTAAAATTTGGAATTCCATAAATTAATAATCCACCTGCGCGATCATATCGATCATAAACAGTAATTTTATATCCATTTTTCCTTAGTTGCTCAGCGGCTGCCAATCCTGCGGGACCGGCGCCAATTATTCCAACGCTTTGGTCTTTTTCATGTTTTAGAGAAATTGGTTTAACCCAACCTTGCTCCCAAGCTGTATCATTAATGTATTTTTCAACTGAACCAATAGTTACTGTTCCATGTCCTGATTGCTCAATAACGCAGTTACCCTCACACAATCTATCCTGAGGACAAATTCTTCCACACACCTCTGGCATATTGTTAGTGCTTTGAGATAATTCGTAGGCCTCCTTTAATCTTCCCTCAGCTGTAAGTTTTAACCAATCTGGAATATTATTACTTAAGGGACAATGCACTTGGCAAAATGGAACTCCACATTGAGAACATCTGCTTGATTGTTCTTCAGCTTTTTTAGTTACAAACTCGTCATAGATCTCATTAAAATCATCTTTTCTTGTTCCAATCTTTCTTTTAGGTGGAGTCTGTTGACCTATTTTCACAAATTTTAACATTTTATCAGTCATAGAATCTTTAAATTTTCGGCAAATTATACATTGTTTTTATTAATAAAAGTATTATTTAGGTCAATAATTATGACCTATAATTAATTTTAACTAGCATAAAATGTGAGAAATTTATTTTTTGCATACCTATTATGATTAAATCGAATTGTTTAAAATGAATATTTTTTAAGTTACGACATCTTTATGCTTCAAGATTTTATAGAAATACTAATCCTTTCTGCAGTCCAAGGAATTTCTGAATTTTTACCTATTAGTTCCTCAGCTCATCTGATCTTAATATCAAATTTTTACGATTTTAGCTCAAGCTCTCTATTCATTGATATTGGTCTGCACTTGGGTTCTTTATTTGCAATAATCTATTACTTTAAAAAAGATTTACTAAATTTAAGAAACAATCAAAAACTATTAGTTTTGATTTTAGTTGGATCAATACCTCTTATAATTTTTGGATATATAATATATTCGATGGAAATAATTAATCTTTTAAGAAACATAGAAATTATTGCATGGACAACTCTATTTTTTGGTTTAGTCCTATTTTTATCAGATAAAAGAGATACCGATCAAAATATATCAACCAAATTAAATATAAAATCAATATTATTCATAGGTTTATTTCAAATTTTAGCACTCATACCTGGTGTGAGTAGAGCAGGAATAACTTTAACAGCAGCTCGATTTCTAAAATTTAATAGAGTTGACGCAAGTAAAATCGCCTTTTTATTATCTATACCCGCGTTAGCAGGAGCAAGTTTTTTAGGTCTTCAAGATGCTGTACAACAGTCTACCGAATTTAATTTTTTATTATTAATTGCAGTTACTCTTTCTTTTATCTTTTCATTTATCACAGTCAAATATTTTATAAGATATGTAAAGAATTTTTCTTTAACCGTATTTGTAATTTATAGAATTATTATTGCTTTAGTTTTATTATTGATAATTTATTTTCCTCATCAAGGGTAATAATTGAGAAATTAAAACACCACACAATATGAACAAGCACCCTAATATATTATTAAAATCTAAAATTTGACTTAATAAAAACCATGCTGCGATAGTTGCAAATACACCTTCTAATGAAAAAATTATAGCTGCTGGTGCAGGTGTTATGTTTTTTTGAGCGTAAATTTGTAAAACGAATGCAAAACCACCTGATAAAATTCCTGCATAGAGTATAGAATCTATCTCGTTGAGAATATTTTCAATTACAAATTCTTCGTAAATCAAACCAATAATAAAAGAAAATAAAGCTACTAATAAAGTTTGGATTGCACCTAATGTTAATGGTAAGTTATATGTTTTAACAATCATTCCAGTAAATATGATGTGTGTACTCCAGAATAATGCTCCAAGAATGACCAATGTGTCTCCAAGTCTAACTGTAGCATCATAAAAATTGGTTAAAAGATATCCGCCAATTAAACATAAAATAACTGAAGGCCATACACTCCAATGCAATGAGTCTCTCTTAAACATAAAAATAATAATTGGTACCATCGGAACATAAAAAATTGTAAAGAAAGCAGCATTAGCTACATCTGTGTAAAGCAGAGCTACTTGCTGCAATGCCGATCCTAAAAATAGTGATAATCCTATTAAAAAAGATAAAATAGCAAAATATCTAAAACCAGTTTTAAACTCTAATTTAAATTTTTTAGTCTCAAATAACAATGCTAAAGGAAGAATTGCCAAAAAACCCACAAAAAATCTTACTGCATTAAATGTAAACGGACCAATATCATCCATGCCGGTGTCTTGAGCAATAAATGTAGTTCCCCAAATAAATGTACACAGTAAAGCACTTAACAATGAAACGCTTTTAGACATAATTTTTATCAAACGGCTAACTTATAAGCAAAATTTTTACC
>CACJYQ010000011.1 GCA_902597725.1 uncultured Pelagibacteraceae bacterium | reverse complement strand
TAACTTATCTGAAATAGTTTTTAAAAAAAAAAAAGACCTAACCCTAAAAGAATTAGTTTCTGATATTGAGAAAAGTATTTTAAAAAATGGTTTTGAAAACACTGCTAATATTTATAGCATCTCTGAAAGTGCAAAAGTTGGTGGTAAAATTGGCTGGGTCAAAAAAAATAGATTATCCGATATGATAATAAATAGATTAGATGGCTTAGAGAAAGATGAATATAGCGCACCTTTACAAATTGATAACAATTTTTTGATTTTTAAGATTAACGATATTCGAGAGGTAAAAACTGAAATTAATAAGGATAAAGAGTTAAATAAAATGATATATTCTGAGACAACAAAACAATTAGATAGATTTTCTAATATTTTTTATAATAAGATAAAACTTAATAGTGAAATAAGTGAATTCTAGTCCTATTTTAATTGTACCAGGAGAAAAAAAAAGTATTTTTTTTGAAATTTTTTTTAAATCAATAAAATCAAAAAAATTTGTGAGTCCGCTGATTTTAATTTGTAATAAAAAAATTCTAGATAAAGAAATAAAAAAGTATAGATCTAATACTAAAATAGAATTGATTAATTTAGAACAGATAATTAAAAAAAAATTTAAAAAAAAAAGTTTATATATTATTGATATAAAAAATCACAATTCAAAAACTTATATTCAGGACTGCTTTTCACTTGCATTTAAAATTATAAAAAAAGGTTTATCAAGTAAACTAATCAATGGGCCAATTAATAAAACTAAAACTCTAAAAAAAAAACATCTAGGTGTAACTGAATATGTTGCTAAAAACTTTAATCAAAAAAAATTTGCGATGTTAATCTATAACAGTAATTTATCTGTCTGCCCAATTACTACTCACCTACCATTAAAACTAGTTTCAAAGAAGATTACAAAAAAATTAATTAAGGAAAAAATTACGATAATTAATGGGTTTTATAACAAGATATTGGGGTTTAAACCAATAATTGGGGTTGTTGGATTAAATCCTCATTGTGAAAGCATATTAAAATTTAATGAAGATACCAAAATTATTCTTCCAACTATTAATTCACTCAAAAAGAGGGGGATTAAAATAAGTGGTCCTTATCCATCGGATACAATATTTATGAAAAATAATATAAAAAAGTTTGATGTAATAGTAGGAATGTATCATGATCAAGTTCTTGCACCAATAAAAACTCTTTTTGAATATGATGCAATTAATATTACAATTGGTTTACCTTTCTTAAGAATAACACCAGATCATGGACCAAATGAAATTATGGTGGGAAAAGGTAAATCAAATCCAAAAAGTTTGATTAAAGCTATGAGTTTTCTAGACAAAAGATGATAAGACCAAAAAAAAGTTTAGGGCAAAATTTTTTGATTGATCAAAATGTAATTAATAAAATTGTGAGTATTGTAAATATTAAAGATAAGAATATTTTAGAAATTGGGCCTGGAACTGGTAATTTAACTCTAGAAATATTAAAAAGAAAACCAAAAAAAATTATATTAATTGAAAAAGACAATAATCTAGTTGATCTACTTCAAAACAGATTTGACAAAAATGTTAAAATAATAAATGAAGACGTGTTAAAAATAAATGAATGCTTATTGGATGATCAGATCTTAACAGTTTTTGGTAATTTACCATATAATATCTCAACTGAAATTTTAAGTAAATGGATATTGAATTTAAGTCAAAATAAAATTTGGTTTAATTGTTTAGTTCTGATGTTTCAAAAAGAGGTTGCAGATAGAATAATATCTAAATTCAATACTAAAGATTATGGAAGATTATCTATTTTAGCTAATTGGCGGCTAAATATAAAAAAAATTTTTGATATACAGCCATCTTGTTTTCAACCACAACCAAAGATTCAAAGTTCTGTTTTACTCTTCGAACCAAGAAAAAACTTTCTAAAATTTAAAAATCCAAAAAATCTTGAAAAAATCACAAGAGCATTTTTCATGCATAGACGGAAAATGATAAAAAAACCTTATTATCATTTATTTAATAATAACGGAAATATAGCATCTCAAATGGGAATTAATCTAAATTTAAGACCTCAGAATTTAGACTTTGACACTTACTATGAGTTGACAAAACAGTATGAGTGTTCAAGAAGTTAATTTCTCTACATGAATTCTTATATAATCAGGATCATAATCTTTCGATCCATCATTAATCTCAGCGTTGATTAAATTTTTTATCTTTAGATAACATTTTTCTAGATCATCATTTATTACTACGTAATCATAATTAATCCAATGAAGCACATCCCTCTCAAATTGTTGCATTCTCTCTTCTGCTATAAGTTTATCTTTCATGTCTCTATTAGAAAGTCTATCAAACAAAATTTCTTTACTTGGTGGTAAAATAAAAAAAGTAATCAATTTATAATCTAATTTTTTATTTTTAATTTGATCTGCTCCTTGCCAATCTATATCGAATAATACATTTTTTCCTTTATTCAAATTATCAATTACTGGAGTTCTAGACGTTCCATAATAATTATTAAAAACTTTTGCATATTCTATAAATTCTTGATTATTTATTAATCTTTTAAATTCTTGATCGTTAACAAAGTAATAATCCTTGTTAGGAATCTCACCATATCTAGGCTTCCTAGTAGTGTGAGAAATTGAGATTTTAAAATTATCTTGTTTTGATAGTAAATTTACTAATGATGTTTTGCCTGCCCCAGAAGGAGAGGATAGTATTACCATTGTCCCTTCATTAGCTGAGGGCATTAGAATTTTTTAATTAGCTTTGCCTTCAATGAATTTAACTGCATCACCAACTGTTAATATTTTTTCAGCCTCACTATCAGAAATTTCTGAACCGAATTCCTCTTCAAAAGCCATTACTAATTCAACAGTATCTAAGCTATCAGCTCCTAAATCATCAATAAAACTTGATTCCTCTGTAACCTTTGACTCATCAATTCCTAAGTGATCTGCAACTATTTTTTTTACTTTACTTGAAACATCTTCAGACATATTCATCCTTTTATTGTTTTAATCGTTAATAGTTAAATTACTTAGATTGTCAAGCCATATACATGCCCCCATTTACATGTAATGTTTCTCCATTCACATAATCGGATTGGCTAGATGCTAAAAAAAGAACTGCATTAGCTATATCTTCTGGCTCTCCCAATCTTGCAGATGGTATTTTAGAAATGATTAAATCTTTGAATTTTTCATCGATTTTATCTGTCATAGCCGTCTTAATAAATCCTGGAGAAATACAATTTATATTGATGTTTTTTTTTGCATATTCTATAGCCAAGCTTTTAGACATTGCAATAATTCCAGCTTTTGATGCTGAGTAATTTGCTTGGCCAAGATTTCCCGTATGACCAACAACTGAAGTGATATTTATTATTTTTCCTTTTTTAGTTTTTAACATTTTTTTGATTGCGAATTTACACATCAAAAATGTAGATGTAAGATTAACATCGATCACTTTTTTCCACTCATCCATATTCATTCTTATTGCTAAGTTGTCTTGAGTTATACCAGCATTGTTGATAATACAATCAAGACTAGCGCCAAGTTTATTAGATGCATCTTCAATAAAATTTTCTATCTGATCAGATTGAGATATATCAAATTTTAATATCTTAACATTTTTAAATTCTTTTTTTATGTCATCTAGTTTTTCTATTTTTGTACCTGTTGCTAAAATATTGGCTCCTTGTTCATCTAATTTTTTTATTATAGAATTTCCAATTCCACCTGTAGCACCTGTTACAATAATATTCTTATTTTTTAAATCATTCATAATTCCAATCTTTCTATATCCGATTGATTGTTTATAGAAGCAGTTTTTACATTTTTATCAATTCTTTTAATCAATCCTGTTAAAACTTTTCCCGGGCCTATTTCGATGAACTGATTTACACCATAATTAATCATATTAATTATACTTTCTCTCCACCTAACTTTTCTTTCTATTTGGCTAATAAGTAAATTTTTCAAATCATTGACATTTGAAATTTCATCTGCAGTTACATTAGAAATTAATTTATTGGTAGAATTTTTAAAATTAATTTTATTTAATTCTTCTTTCATTATCTCTGTCGCTTTAGACATTAAATCGCAATGAAAAGGGGCACTCACTGGAAGTTTAATATTTTTAATCTTATTATCTTTAAGATAAGTGCTTATTAACTCTAGATCTTTATTTTTACCACTCAATACAATTTGACCATCAGAATTATCATTGGCAATTTGAGCTTTAAAACTTTTTAAGTTATCTTTTAAAATTTTTTCAATTTCATCAATATTTGAACCCAAAACTGCTAGCATGCCACCCTCTCCTTTTGGAACAGCATTTTGCATTGCATTTCCTCTCGTTCTCAATATTTTAATTGTTTTATCAAAATCTAAATAGCCAGCACAAGATAAAGCTGAATATTCTCCCAAGGAATGACCAGCAAAATATTTTGCCTCATTTAAGTTTATATTAAACTCCTCTCTAATAACTTTAAAAATTGAATAACTTACTAAAAATATTGCTGGTTGTGTATTTGCTGTATCGTCTAGATTTTCTTTCGGTCCTTCTAAAATCACTTTTGAAATATTAAAATTAAGTGCTTCATCAGCCTCTTTAAATAATTTTTTTACGATCTCATATTTGTCAAAAAACTCTTTTCCCATACCAACCATCTGAGAACCTTGACCTGGAAAAATTACTGAAAACATTTAAAAAATAAATTAATTATTGTTTTTTTTCTATTGTAATTGACTATTTATAATAGTATATCCTCACTTTTTATTAAACAATAAATATGAATTTATACGAACACACGATTATTGCTAGACAAGATACTTCGCCTGCAGAGCTAAAACAACTAACAGAAAAATATTCAAAAATTGTTGAAAAAAATGAGGGTGAAATAATTAAAACTGAAAACTGGGGACTCTTAAACTTATCGTATTTAATCAAAAAAAATCGGAAAGGTAGTTATATTCATTTTAAAATTAAAGCTAATGGAAAAGTTATTGAACAATTAGAAAAAAATGAGGCAATAGACAAAAAACTATTAAGACATTTAACTGTAAAAGTTAAGGAATTTGACTTAGATACAAATTATTTCACTAAGAAAGATGATACAGAAAAAACTTTAAAAAAAGAAAAAGTTAAAAACTAATTATGCCAAAAAAACAAAGTAGTAACAGAAAAAATAAACAAAGTAACTTTGCAAAATTAAGTATTTTCCAACCAAATAAGTATAAATTCAAAAAAACTTGTCCACTTTCAGTAAAAGGTGCTCCAAAAATAGATTATAAAAACATTAAGCTTCTTAAAAAATATGTTTCTGAAAATGGCAAAATACTTCCTTCAAGAATTACAAACGTTTCACAAAAAAAACAAAGAGAACTTTCTGTATCAATTAAAAGGGCCAGAAATTTAGCACTAATTTAATGAAAGTAATATTGTTAGAAAATTTAAAAAAAATAGGATCTATTGGTGAAGTAATAGACGTAAAAAGAGGTTTTGCTAGAAATTTTTTAATTGCTAATAAAAAAGCGCTTTATGCCTCCAAAGAAAATATCAAACAAGTAGAAAAAATTAAATCAGAACTTTCTAAGAAAGATAATGAAAAAAAACAAGAAGCAAAAACGATTTCAGAAAAGATAAATAAGAAAGAGTATAGTGTCAAAAAACTTAGTACAGAAAATAAAGAGTTATATGGCTCAGTTAAACCAACTGAAATTTCAAAATTAATTTTTGAAAAAAGTAAAATTGAAATTAAACCCTCAATGATACAACCTATCAAAGAAATAAAATCTTTAGGTAAATTTAAAGTAAAAATTAATTTACACTCTGAAGTTGACGCTGAAATTACAATAGATGTAAAAACAGCAGAAACTATTCAATAATTATACAATTTCATCCACACCTTTTTTTTAAATTTTAAATTAAGATTATTCATGTAAAGTAATTAGAGTGGAAAACAACTTAAGTATCATTAAAGATAATTTTAAAGAATTACCTAACAACTTAGAGGCAGAACAGTCAGTTATCGGTTCTATTTTGGTAACTAATGAAATTTTTGATGAGATAAATACTATAATATCAAACATCAACTTTTATGATCCTATGCATCAAAAGATTTTTAATGCAATTGAAAGTATGATTTACAAAGGAATGTTGGCTAATCCAATTACTCTAAAAAGTTATTTTGAAAATGAAAAAGATGAGCTAAATATTCCTGAATATTTAGTGAAAATAACTAAATTTTCAACTTCCGTAAGACAAGCAATTGAGTATTCTAAAATTATATATGACATGTTTGTCAGAAGAGAATTAATTAAAATTTCTGAACAAATAATTGATAGTGCAAAAGAAAGTGATCTTGAGTCAACTGGTCAAAATATTATAGAGAATTCAGAAAAACTTCTTTACGATTTGGCTGAAAAAGGAACATTCAGTTCATCATTAATTAAATTTGACGATGCCATGAAACAAACAATCGAAATGGCATCCGCAGCTTATAGAAATGAAAGTGGAATTGTGGGAGTTCCTACTGGACTTAGAAGCCTAGACGATAAACTGGGTGGTCTTCATCAGTCTGATTTGATAATTATTGCTGGTAGACCATCTATGGGAAAAACCTCACTTGCAACAAATATAGCTTTTAATGCTGCTGAAAATATTTTGAATAGCGGATCAAAATCATCTGTAGCTTTTTTCTCATTAGAAATGTCATCAGAACAACTCTCAACAAGAATTATTTCTGAACAGGCAAGAATTGGTTCTAATGATATTAGAAGGGGTAGAATTTCTGATGAACAATTTGATCAATTTCTTGAAACATCTAAAAATATTTCAGAACTCCCACTATTTATTGATGAAACACCAGCAATAAGTATAGCTGCAATGAGTAATAGAGCAAGAAGGATTAAAAGACTACATGGTTTAGATTTAATTGTTGTTGATTATATTCAACTTATGAAAGGGTCTTTTAATAATAAAGATGGAAGAGTTCAGGAAATTTCACAAATTACTCAAGGATTGAAAGCTATTGCTAAAGAGTTAGGTGTACCTGTTCTAGCATTATCACAATTATCTAGACAAGTTGAACAGAGAGACGATCATAAACCTCAGCTTGCAGATTTAAGAGAGTCAGGCTCAATTGAGCAAGATGCTGATGTAGTAATGTTTGTTTATAGAGAAGGTTACTATCTTCAGAGAAAAGAACCTAGAGAGGCTACAGTTGAGCATGCTGAATGGCAAGCAAAAATGAATGAGGTTGCTCATTTAGCTGAAATTATCATTGGGAAACAACGACACGGTCCTATTGGCAAAGTAACACTTGAGTTTGAAGAAAGATTTACAAAATTTAAAGATACTCAAAATAATTAATTTACAATATAACAGGATAAATGATTGATCATTTATACCAAAATACAATCTTAAAAAATCCAAAATCTGTTTTAATTGTTCTATTTATTGCTTTAATAAGTTTTGGATATTACTCAAAAGATTTTAGGCTTGATGCATCTTCTGAAACACTACTAATTGAAGGTGACCCTGATCTTGAATATCTAAAAGAAGTAACAAATAGATATGGCTCAAGGGATTTTTTAGTTTTAACTCATACACCTAAAGACGATATGGTAACTGATAGTGCAATTAATAATCTTCTTAGCTTAAAATATAAGCTTCAAAGCTTAGATTGGGTGCATAGTGTTATTACTCTCTTGGATATTCCTCTTTTAGATAATTCTGATGCACCTCTTCAAGAAAGACTCTTAAATTTTAAAACCCTAAAGGATGAGGGTGTTGATAAAGAGAGAGGCTTTAGAGAAATTTTAGCAAGTCCAGTTTTTAGAAACTTTGTTATCAGTGAAGATGGAAAGACAAGTGGAATAATTGTTAATATAAAAGAAAGTGAAAAATTAGATGATATTAAAAACAAATCAGATAAAGAAATTCAAATATTTAAAGATCAAATAAAAAAAAAAAATCATAATAATATCCTAGAAATTAGAGAGGTGATCAAAAGTTATGATGATATAGGAAAAATTTATTTAGGTGGTATACCAATGATCGCTGATGACATGATGAGCTTTATAAAAAGTGATATCATAGTTTTTGGTTTAGGTGTGCTTGCATTTATTATTGTAACCTTATGGTTTGTTTTTAGAACTTTAATTTGGGTTGTGGTTCCTATAAGTAGTTGTTTCTTTTCTGTTATAATTATGATGGGTCTTTTGGGTCTTATCGGATGGAAAGTTACTGTAATTTCTTCAAACTTTATCGCGCTGATGTTAATTTTAACAATGGCAATGAATATTCATATGAGCACAAGATTTATACAATTAAGAAGATCTTATCCTAATAAAAGTGATCATGAAATAATCTCATTAACTACAAAAAAAATGTTTTTACCTATACTCTATACAGCTTTAACGACTATTATCGCTTTTTTATCTTTAATATTTAGTGAAATTAAACCAGTCATAGATTTTGGATTGATGATGACTTTTGGATTAATAACATCTTTTATTATTACTTTTACTTTGCTTCCAAGTTTATTAAGTTTTTTAAAAGATAATAAAACTCTTATAAAGGAGGATGTTGACTCCAAAATAACTTCTTCATTAGGAAAAATTTCTATTAATTTTAAAAATCAAGTTTTTATAATTACTGGAATAGTAATTATTTTAAGTATAATTGGTATAAGTAAATTAGAGGTTGAGAATAGTTTTATAAATTATTTTAGTAAAAAAACAGAAATTTATAAAGGTATGAAATTAATTGATGAAAAACTGGGGGGAACAACACCCCTAGAGATAATCTTAAAATTTCCAGAAAAAAAAGAGGACAAATTAGAGGAAGATGAAGAATTTGAGGATTGGGGTGATGAGGAAAAAAATGATGAGAAGTATTGGTTTACAAAAGACAAAATAGAGACAATTTCCAACATACATAATTATCTAGATAGTCTTCCTGAAATAGGAAAAGTCTTGTCATTTTCGTCAATAGTTGATGTTGCAACACAATTAAATAATAATAAACCTCTTGGGACTTTAGAGATGGGCGTTTTGTATACTAAAATTCCTCAGAATATTAAAACTGAGATAATTGATCCATATATTTCTATAAAAGATAACGAGGCTCGAATAAGTTTGAGAATAATCGACTCTCAAAAAGATCTCAAAAGAAATGAGCTAATCAAGAAAATAAATTATGACCTGCAAAATGAATTCGGATTAAATGAAGAACGATATAAATTAGCTGGGGTGATGATCTTATTTAATAATTTATTACAAAGCTTGTTTAAATCTCAAATTCTTACTTTGGGACTTGTTATGATCGGTATTTTTGGGATGTTTGTAATCTTATTCAAGAACATCAAATTATCTTTAATTGGAGTTGTTCCAAACTTTATTGCAGCATTTTTTATTTTAGGAATTATAGGTATGCTAGAGATACCTTTAGATATGATGACTATCACGATTGCTGCTATTACAATAGGTATAGCTGTTGATAACAGCATACATTATATCTACAGATTCAAAGAGGAATTCAACAAAATTAATGACTATAAAAAAACTTTAAAAACTTGTCATTCAACAGTTGGTGTTGCAATCCTAAACACTTCTATAACAATAGTCTTTGGTTTTTCTATTCTAGTTTTATCTAAATTTATACCTACAATTTATTTTGGAATTTTCACAGGATTAGCAATGTTATTAGCAATGATTTCTGTTTTAACTTTACTTCCATCCTTAATATTAGTTTTTAAGCCTTTTGGAAAATAAGAATATATGATTGAAATAACTCTAGAATTTTTCGGAGAAATTTTTAATTCGATTTCTTCGATTGATTTAATCTATATATTAATAACTATTCTTTCACTAATTAAGTGTTACAGAAAAGGATTTGTCTTGAGCATACTTTCAATGTCAAAATGGTTATTAGCATATATTATAACTTTGATACTATTTCCAAGATTAAAACCATATATCAAAGATATAATAGATAATGAATATGTACTTGATGTAGGTCTAGGAATAACAATCTTTATTATAGTTATCTTTTTAATATTATTGATTAATAAAGGGATTAGTAGGGCAATCAAATATACTGGTCTTGGAAGTTTAGACACTATATTTGGATTCTTTTTTGGATTTATTCGAGCATATATTATCTCAATATGCATATTTTCTGGAATGCACATTGTATATAATTACGACAAATGGCCAGTAAATTTAGACAAATCATATACCTTTCCATATCTTGAAAAAGGTAGTAATTACTTATTGAAGGTTTTTCCAAATGAAAAAGCGTATCAAGATTCAAAAGAAAAAATTGAAGATTTATAATACAAAGTTAAATGAGGAATGTGGTGTATTTGGAATTAGTAATGTAAAAGATGCATCGGCTTTAACTGCTCTTGGATTGCACTCTCTACAACATCGAGGACAAGAAGGGTGTGGAATAGTAACGTTTGATGGAGAAAGATATTATTCAGAAAAAAGATTTGGATTAGTTGGAGACAATTTTAATAAAGAAAAAATTCTAGATAATCTAAAAGGAAATTTTGCAATTGGTCATAATCGATACAGTACTACCGGCAACAATACATTAAGAAACATTCAGCCTTTTTTTGCAGATACTAATGCTGGTGGAATTGGAGTGGCTCACAATGGAAACTTAACAAACTCAATTTATTTAAGAAATAAACTTGTTGAAGAGGGTGCAATTTTTTACACAACTTCTGACACTGAAACAATAGTTCAACTTATTGCAAAATCAAAGAGATTAAAAACTATTGATAAAATAATTGATGCAATATTTCAAATTCAAGGTGGATATGCATTAGTAATGTTGACACAAAATTTACTAGTAGGTGTAAGAGATCCTTATGGAATTAGACCTTTAGTTATAGGAAAGTTAAAAAATAGTTATGTGCTCGCGTCAGAGACCTGTGCTCTAGATATTATAGGTGCAAAATTTATACGAGAAGTTGATAATGGCGAAATTGTTTTAATTGAAAATGATAAATTAAAAAGTATTAAACCATTTCCTGAAAAAAAAATTAGACCTTGTGTTTTTGAATATATCTATTTTGCAAGGCCAGACAGTATTTTAAGTGGAAAAACTGCATATGAACATCGTAAGAATTTAGGAAAGGAATTAGCAAAAGAGAATAATATTGATGCTGATATTATTGTTCCAGTTCCTGATTCTGGTAACGCTGCTGCCTTAGGTTTTGCACAGCACTTAAATAAAAATTATGAGCATGGACTAATTAGAAATCACTACGTTGGAAGAACTTTTATTGAACCAAGTCAAAAAATAAGAAGTTTGGGAGTTAAGTTGAAACTTAATGCCAATCAAACAACAATAGAAAATAAAAAAATAATTCTAGTTGATGACTCTTTAGTGAGAGGAACTACATCTCATAAAATAGTTAAAATGCTTTATGATGCCGGTGCAAAAGAGGTTCATGTGAGAATTGCTTGCCCTGAGATCAAATACCCAGATTTCTATGGTGTTGATACACCAACGAAAAAAGAATTATTAGCTGCAAATAAAAATAACGATGAAATCTGTGAATATATTGGTGCTAAATCTTTAAAATTTTTATCGATTGAAGGTATGTATAGAGCTATTGGATTTGATAAAAGAAATGAAAATTATCCACAGTTGACAGATCATTATTTTACTGGAGACTATCCTGTGAAACCTATTGATGAATTAGGAGATAGTAAAATTACACAACTTTCTTTACTTAGCACTGCATCAAATAATTAATTTATGAAAAAAGTAAGTTTCACGGAAATGAAAAATGGAACCAAAGAGGATTATCTTTTTCTTGATAAACATGAAAAAGATTTTGCAAGTAAAACAGCAGATAGAATATTGAAATTTATGTCTGGACTTACTGAAACTCTAGAGGGTTACCAGGTTTCAAGATTAGAACACTCGCTTCAAAGTGCAACACGAGCATATAAAAATGGTGAAAGTGACGAGATGATTGTCGCTGCTCTTTTACATGATATTGGTGATGAATTAGCTCCTATGAACCATTCAGAATACGCTGCAGCAGTTCTTAAACCATATGTGTCAGAAAAAACTCATTGGATTGTTGAGAAACATGGTGAGTTTCAAATGTATTATTATGCCCACCATTTGGGAGGTAACAAAAATAAAAGAGACGAATATAAAAATCATAAATATTATCAGGATACTATAGATTTTTGTGAAAAATATGATCAAAACTCATTTGATCCAAATTATAAATCGTTACCATTAGATTTCTTTAAACCCTTTGTAAAAAAAGTTTTTTCAAGAAAACCATATTCTTCGCTGTAAAATTTATAGGCTATATTATTAAATATGACTATTTCAAAAGAAAATGTAATTGAATATTTCAAATCTGGAATAAAAGAAGAAAAAGATTTCAGAATAGGAATTGAGCATGAGAAATTTTTATTTGATAGCAAAAACAATAAAAGAATTGATTACCCAAAAGTAAAAGAGATGTTTTCAGCCTTAAATGAGTTTGGTTGGAATCCAGTAAAAGAAGGTGAAAATATTATAGGTTTAAACAAAGAAGGTAAAAATATCACTCTTGAACCAGGAAACCAAATTGAACTATCTGGAGAGAAACTTAATAATATTCACGAAGCATGCGCAGAATCTTATGACTATTTATTTGAACTTAAACAAGTCACAAAAAAACTTAATATAAAAATTGTGAGTACTGGTTTTGATCCCATTTCAAAGCTTGATGAAATTCCTAATAATCCTAAACAAAGATATAAACTAATGACAAATGACATGCCACTAGGTGGAGAATTAAGTCTAGATATGATGTACAGAACTTGTGGGACACAATTAAATATTGATTATTCTTCAGAGGAAGATTTTTTCAAAAAATTTAAAGTAGTAAATTCAATAGTTCCGATCTCAATTGCTTTGTTTGCTAACTCTTCAATAGTTGAAAAAAAAAAGAGTGATTACTTGTCTTATAGATCCAAAGTATGGCAAAATACTTCCCGGGGAGGCCTTCCAAAATTATTTTTTGAAAATTTAAATTTTGATAAATATGCTGATTTTATTATTAATTTCCCAATTTTATTTATACTAGATAATCAAAATTATATTTCAGGTAATAAATATACTTTTAAAGATTTCATGAATGGAAAGATAGATGAAATAAAAAATCGTCTTCCAACTGAGAGTGATTTATCCTTACACTTAAGCACCATATTTACTGAAAATAGATTAAAAAAATATATTGAATTAAGATCTATGGATACTTGTGGTTGGGATTGTCTTTGTGCTGGTCCTGCATTCTTTATTGGGATGCTCTATGGAAATTTAGATGAAGTTTACAGTTTAATCTCATCATGGGATAAGGATAAGATAATTAATGCTTATCTAGATGCTCCTCAAAAAGGTTTTAATACTCAATTAATGGGCAAAGACCTTTTTTATTGGGCATCAACTTTACTAGAAATCTCGAGAAAAGGATTGGATAATAGAGATATAATAAATAAAAGTGGAAAAAATGAAACTTTGTTTTTAAATCATTTGCAAAAAGTTATTGATAATAGAACAACTAACGCAGATCATATGATTAATAAATTTTCTAAAAATGAAGATTTAAAAGATTTATATGACAAATAAAATTGTTGCCATACAAGGTAACCACCCCTCCAAACTTAATCCAAAAACAGATACAAGTGTTTTTTTGGCTAATGAGATCCAAAAAAAGATGTATAGAGTTTTTTATTATGATCCTAAAGATTTATCAATAATAGATGCGAAAGTCATAGCTAAAGGTTTTTTTATAAAGTTTAATTATAAAGATAAAAAATTTTATAAAATTCAAAAAAAACAAAAATTAAATCTTATAAAATGTAAATACATTTTAATAAGACAAGATCCACCTTTCAATTTAGAATATATTTCGACAACTTACATACTTGAAACAATTAAGCATAAAGTAAAAATAATTAACAACCCTACTTCAATAAGAAATATTTCTGAAAAACTTTATTCTGTTAAATATCAAAAATTTATGCCAAATACAATTTTTACTCAAAACATTGAAGAAATAAAAAACTTTTTTAAAAGAAATAAGCATGTAATCATAAAACCTATCCATAGTTTTAGTGGAAATGACATTCATTTACTTAAGAGATTTCGCTTAAAGTTTATTAAAAAATTTATCAAAAAACATGATCATATAATGTGTCAAAAATATTTACCTAAAATAAGTATGGGAGATAAAAGAGTTTTTTTGATTAATGGAAAGATATGTGGCGCTATATCTAGAGTACCTAAAAAAGGCTCTTATTTAAGTAATATGAGTAAAGGTGCAATACCAAAAAATATTCAATTAACAAAATTAGAAAAAAGAATATCAAAAATAATTGCGAAAGATTTAAAAAAAGAGCAAATTTTTTTTGCAGGAATAGATTTTATTGATCAAAAGCTCAATGGAGATATAAACGTTACATCTCCAACTGGATTAAAAACTTTATTTGACATTTCTAAGATAAATCTTGCCAAAACTTTTTGGAAAGATTTAAAAGCATGAAAAATTTTACAGACCAACAAAAGGGATCTTTGCTTGCATTTGTTGCTGTGATGTTTATTACACCTGATTCTTTATTTATTAGATTATCTAATATCGACACTTGGGGTCTTGTTTTTTATCGTGGAATAATTCCATTCTTAACTGTTTTTTTTGGGATGTTAATAATCTACAAACTAAATTTTTTTAAGATACTTTTTACAAGTGGTTACTACGGTTTAATCTATGTGGTTACTTTTAGTATCACAAATATTACTTTTGTAGTTTCTATTCAAAACACTAATGTTGCAAATACACTAGTAATGATAGCAACTGCACCTATGCTATCAGCTATACTAGGATCAATTTTTTTAAAAGAACCTCCTGATAGAAAGACATGGGTTTCAATAATTATTACTTTTGCCTCAATTATTTATATTTTCTTTGACTCCCTTAAATTAGGTAACTTTTATGGAGATATTTTAGGATTTATTACTGCTATTGGTCTTGCTGTAGGTGCAGTTACTATAAGATCTGCAAAATCTAAAAATTTAGTTCCAGCTGCAGTAGTGGGTAAGCTATTTGTTGCTACTTTTGCTTTATTATTTATTGAGAGTTTTGCTCTTTTAGATAATGACCTTATCATAGTGCCTCTAATGTGTATTTTATGTGTTGCTATACCATTTGTATTAGTAACTATTGCTCCAAGGTTTATACCGGCTGCTGAGGTAAATCTTTTCTTCCTACTAGAAACAATAATTGGTCCAATTTGGGTTTGGTTGATCATAAAGGAACAGCCTAGCATTGAAACGCTTCAAGGTGGAGTAGTTATAATTGTAACAATCGCTATTCACTCATTTTTGAAATTAAAAAAATCTTAATCTCCGTCACAATTAAGTCTTGATTTAATAATACATGGCGGATAATTAGCGCGATTTTATGAATAAAGTTTTAAAAAATTCTTGGGCATTGTTTTTGGGTATGGGATTTATAATGATGGCGTATGGCTTCCAGGGGTCATTACTTGGAGTGAGAGCTGTTCAAGAGGAATTTAGTTTAACAGCAACTGGTTTTTTGATGTCTGGTTATTTTATTGGATACTTTATAGGAGCAGCAACTATTCCAAATATAATTTCAAGAGTTGGTCATATTAGAGTTTTTGCAGCTTTTGCGTCTTTGGCATCATTAATTATTTTAATTCACTCAATTTTGATCCATCCATTTATATGGTTCTTATTAAGAGTTCTTACTGGAATAAGCATGGTTTGTATTTACACAGTTGCTGAGAGTTGGCTTAATGATAGATCTAGTAATAAAAATAGAGGAAGTGTTCTATCAATTTATATGGTGATTCTTTATGGATCAATGGGAGTCGGAATGTTTTTTTTAAACTTCAGTGCTCCAAAAAATTTTGAACCATTCATATTGGTTTCTATGATCACTTCAGTAGCATTGATACCTATTTTGCTTACTAAAAAAAAACCACCCACTTTCAAAAAAATTAATGCTATGTCATTTAGTGAACTTTATAAATCCTCACCATTTGGAATGGTAAGTTCTTTTTTCTATGGAACAATTCAGTCTGCTCTTTTCACCTTGCTGGCAGTTTATGGAACATCAATGAATTTCACCATTTTCGAAATATCAGTTGTAACTTTTCTATTAGCAATTTCTGGTGCAGTCGCTCAATTTCCTGTAGGAAAAATTTCTGATGTTTATGATAGAAGAAAAGTAATTATTGCATCAACTTTTGGAGCTGCAATTTTTGCGCTAATCACAATATTTGTTTCTGGACAAATGTATTTACCTGATGGATTAGCAACAAGTAAAACATGGTTTTATTTATTTTTTATATTGTTTTCTTTTTGCAGTTTACCCATGTTTTCATTAATTCTTGCTCACACAAATGACTATATAACTAAAGATAAATTTGTTGCTGCAGGTGCTGGACTTCAATTTACATTTGGTTTAGGTGCAATGAGTGGTCCTTTTTTATGTTCAATATTTATGGATCTTGTTGGCTCTAATGGATTTTTTGTTTTTTTATTTTTCTTTCATTCTTTAATAGGAGCTTTTGGAATTTATAGAATGAGAGTCAGAGAAACTGTGGAGAATCCAGACTCTCAGTTTGTTGCAATGCCTCAAACAATTACACCAGCTGGAATTGAATTAAATCCTATAACAGAGCCTATTGAAGAACCGATTAAAGATGAAAATAGAGAGATTTAATTAAGACTCTCTATATGCTCAGACATTTTAGACAGAACTTGTTTTTTAGTTAATTTGTCTGTTGGTATTAAAATTGCATCTTTTACTTTAACCAGCGGGCTATTCTTTCTTTTTTTATCCATTGAAGTTCTTTTTATTAAAGATTTTCTGACATTTTGTAGAGAAACCTTCTTTTTAATATCTAACCATCTTCTATAACTTGCAACTTTAATGTTGCACTTAAAGTAAAAAGCTAAATCATATTTTGGATTTTTTGCTAATATTTTACTAGCTATATCTCTGCCCTCTACACAAATCTTTTTATTTTTTTTAATCAATGTCATTTGAAAAGTATTTATTATTTTTCGAATATTCTTATTTTTAGCTATAATAGCAGCATGGTTGCTGATTTGTTCGGAGTGTAAATTTAATTTAACTATTTTTTTATAAGAAATATTTTTAAATCTTTTTTTTAAAAAACTAATACTGTTCTTTGGTTTATAATTAATGATTTCTTTACTCGCATATCTATATAATAATCCTGAATTAATAAGTAACAATTTGTATTTTTTAGAGATGAGTTTTGCTGCAGTACTTTTTCCACTTGCTGACTCTCCGTCACAAGCTATTATTAATTTTTTAAATTTTCTCACTTAACTTTAATAATATTTAGATTTGTTTAATGCAAAAAAATTATGAATTTTAAGAGATTTTTCAGAAATTAATCACTTACAGGTTGAAACTCAAAATAAGCACAAATTAACTCATTACAAAACTGAAATATTGAAAGTAAGTCAAATATTTGTTTCTATTCAGGTTATAAAAATATGCCTAGAAAAAAAACTAAACAAAAAAATTCAAAAAAAAGTACAGGGATAGTAAAGATTAGTAACTTAGCTCCTAAATCCTTTTTAAGTAATGCTTTCTCTAATTACAAAAAAAATAAAGAACTTAATAAGATTAAAGCTATCAAATTAGAAAAATTAAAAGAAAAAAATCAAATCCTTAAAGAACGAAAAGATCTCAAAGTTTGGGAAGAAAGACTTATAAAAGAGAGTAATAAATTAAAATTTAGTGAAGATGAATTAAGATTAAAAGAAAAAGAGATAAAAATTAAAGATGACGCACAAAAGCTAGAGGCATCGCGATTGGTAAAAAAAGATGAAGAATTAATATTAATAAGTAAGGAATTAAGAGCTAAAGAAAAAGAGTTAAAGCTTAGAGATGAAGCACAAAATAGAAGGGATATTGATTTGAAAGTTAGAGAAGAGGAGCAAAGAAACCTTGAACTTAAAGAAAAAAGAAGAAAAGAGAGAACCTTAAAAATGATTAAGGAAGAGGAGGAAAAACAGAAAGAGCTGGAGTATATCAAAATAAAAGAGTGGGAAGAAAAATTTGATAGAGAACAAAAAGCAAAAGAACATAGAGAAAATTTAAGAGAGGAAAGATTAAGACAAAGAGAATTAGAAAAACTTAAATCATTTGAAAAAACTGAAAATCCAGTTGATAAAAACCTTTCTTCTGGTTTGGAAAAATTTAAAGTTGATGTAACTAAGGAAAATTAGTTTTTTTGATTAGGAAAATAATCCTTTAAATCACCTTCTCTATAAACATCTGCTGTGCAACAATGAACACCACCGCCAAATGCATATGCATCTCTCAATTCAACTGGAACAACCTCCATTCCTTGCTTATCAAGTTGTTCCGCTTGGTAAACTTCACTTTTTTCAACACAAACTGTTTTTGGATCAAGAACTAAAACATTCATTGATAACCATACTGATGAATAACAAAGTGGGGGTGGTTCGTTATGAGCAGGTTGAGCACTATCGATTATTTTCCACCCATTATCCTCAAATAATTTTCTTTGTTCTTTTGGAAGTCTTCTTTGAGGATTGTTTATAATAAGACCCTCTTTGATGGGGGTAAAAGTTGCATCTATGTGAATTGGATATGGATCACCTGGAAAATTAACAGCATGAACTCTATGATCTTTAAAATGTCTTCGAAGCCAATCAATCCCTTTTAAGTTTGTTGTAAAACCATGTTGAACAATTAGGTCCTTCCCGAATCTAAGAACATCTGCTGCATCGAATAGGGGCTCTTCTTCAGTAGTTACAAAAAATTTTTCTTCAGTCCATTTAAGTCTTTTTTGAATTCCAATCTTATCTGACAAATAATCCTCACGGTAATCAGCATCTGTTAATCTAGGCTTTGGAGCAGTCTCATGACGCATATTCTTGTCTTGTTCAAAATATTTTTTAATAAGAGGTCTATAATTTAAATATTCAAACCATCTACATCTATAACTCATTGTTGCTTCGAGCATTTCATTACCCACTGTAAGTATGATGTCTCTTGCTGGCATACATCCAAACATACTTTCAACTTCCCAATCTGGAGTAGAAATTTTTTGATTATGATTAAGTGGCACAGGTCGATCAACTTTAATTCCTCTTTTTTCCAACATTGATGCAAAATTATTTAACAATTCATTTGCTTTATCGACTGTATCTTTGGTACGTGGTCCATGAGAACCTTTCATATCTGAGTCTTCAGGCACTTTGGCATCTAAAGCAGGTTCTGGTGCAGGTATACAGCAACCATCTGCTCTTCCAACAATAACGTGCTTAAGTGGATCCCATTCATTCCAGCTATTAACAATAACTTTATCTTTGCTCATGTTTCTAGATTAATTTAAAGCTATAAATCTTTTATTCCAACGCATTACTAAACTGTAATAAATTAATGAAATAAATAGAAAAAATCCTCCGACTATAGTGTAAGTATCAGGTACTTCATTTATGCCCAAGATAGGTAACCAAACCCAAAAAATTCCACCAATAACCTCGGTCAATGATAATAATGTTAATTCTGCAGCAGGAATAGCTTTTGAGCCAATAGAATATAAGATTAGTCCTAAGCAAACTAATGTTCCATGAAGCGAAAATAAGGCTCCATTATAACTTGTTGAAAAGAATACTTGTTTAGTACTTAAAAGCATTATAGATGCAAAAACAAAACAAAAGAAACCAGAAAAAGCTACAGTTGTGAACTTTGGGGTCTCCGTTCTCCACCTAAGAGTTACAGAAAAAACAGAGAATCCAATTGAAGAAAGCATTCCAAAAATAAAACCAACAACAGAATTGGATCCAGTGCTTCCAAAAGCCATTATTATTATTCCAACTGTTGCAATAAAAATAGAGATCCAAACATTTAATGAAATTTTTTCATTAAGAAATAAAAAAGCAAGGAGTGCAGTAAAAAAAGGCATTGCAGCCAAACAAAGTAGTGTAATTGCAGCTGATGTATTAGTAATTGAATAAATAAAACTTATCATAGCAATTCCTAATCCAGTTCCACCAATAATGCCTGAGTATCCCATCTTCAAATAATTTTTATAAAATTTAATCCCCTCTTCAAAATAAAGATAAAGATTTAAAAGGATAAAAATTGTCAATCCTCTACCAAATATATACTGCCATGGCACTTGGTTAGGATTATCCATATATCTCACAACAAGAGGGCCAAAAGACCATAAAATTCCGGCAAACAAAACTACTGGAACTGCGATTTTTGGATTTTTTAATTCAAGCATTTGGAAAGATTAAATCTAAAAATTTACAACTACAACAAAAATGAGATGGCTTTAATCTTAAATGTAACTTTTCCATTTTAAGTTGTGTTCAGCCTATTTCTATTCTTGATTGGTTTTTATTTGTCATGTAATTAAAAATTAACATGGATTTAGAGGTGCTAAGTATTGCTGCAAACACAGATAACAATAGAAATATTGAGAACCGGACACATGTCTCAAAGTTAAAAAATTCGGTGTGCGGGGATGAAATGCAAATAGAGCTTATATTAAAAAATGAAAAAATTTTAGACTTTGGGTATCAAGGTAAATCTTGCGTATACTGCCAGGCATCAGCCAGTTTATTATCGAAAATTTCTATAAATAACCAAAGAGAAAAAATTAACGATTTATGTGATAAAGCTGAATTATATTTTAATGATGATGTTAAAATTATAGATAAAAAATGGAATTCTTTGAAAAAGTTAATTAAGAAGAAAAATATCAATAAAAAAGATTGTATATTGTTACCTTTCAAAACTTTAAAAAAGATAGTATCAAGTTAAATTATGGGTAATCTTAAACAATCTCTTTTAGCTGGTTTATTTTCAATTATTACAATTGGAATTTTAACTTTCCTAACTTATAGAACAGATTTTGGGATCTTTCTGTTAGCCTCATTTGGATCATCTATGGTTTTACTTTATGGATATCCTGAAAGTCCATTTGCTCAACCGAAAAATGTTTTTTTTGGTCATTTGATTACAGCAATCGTAGGTTTGCTTTTTTTAAACTTTGTTCCATTACCAATCTTTTTAACTATTCCATTAGCGGTAGGATTTGGGGTTGGCTTAATGATCTTATTAAATGTTACTCATCCACCTGCAGGTGGTAATCCAATAATAGTTATTATTGGTAGTGTCTCTTTTGATTACTTGCTAAGTCCTGTAATATCAGGATCAGTTATAATTATTATTTTTGCAATAATTGTAAACAAATTTATTTTGAAAAAGTCTTATCCAAGCCATAAATAATTTTTTATGAAATTATAAAATTATTTTCAATAAGTAGACCTATTAATATTCCTATTGCTAATGCTATAATTAATTTCTTCTTATTCACTTTTTTAGTACTGGAGATTTTATACCTTTGATGCCTGATGAAGATAATTTTGATCTTATACTTTGCTTAAGATTTTCCCAAAGCTTAGCCATTCCTAAAGGTTCATAAATCATAAATATTATCATCAATAGACCAAAAATTACCTGTTCGATTGATGAAATAATTGTAGCATCAATAGCTCCATGAAATACATTGTTTCCTATAGCATTCAAGAGAACTGGAAAAAGCAAAATAAATGCTGCTCCTATAAAAGCACCATTAATAGTCCCAAGCCCCCCAAGAATGCACATGAATAAGATTTTAAAAGATAACTTAATATCAAAGGCAACTGGCTCTAAAGATTTTAAATAACAAAATGCAAAAAGAGCACCAGCTACACCACAATAAAAAGCACTGATAGCAAATGCCTGAACTTTAGTTCTTAATAATGAAACTCCCATAGACTCAGCTGCGATATCCATATCTCTAACTGCCATCCAATTTCTGCCTGTACTTCCTCTTGCCATATTCATAGCTAGTAAAGTTAAAATTGTGGTTACAGCCAAACACACAAAATACATAGCTAATGGGGTTGTAAATGGTTTTCCTAAGATTACTATATCTTGTGCAGTTATAATTCCTGAAGAGTCATAGTTTTTAAACCATCCAAATTTATCTATCATCCATATAATAAAAAACTGTGAAGCTAATGTTGCTACCATAAGATAAATTCCTCTAACTTTTAAACTTGGTAAACCAAATAAAATTCCAAAAGCTGCAGCAATTAAACCCGAAACTATTAGTGAGCCAACGAAACCAAGATCAGGAACTCGTAAAATAAGGTTAAACATAGCAAAAGCACCTGCAGCCATAAACCCAGCAGCACCCAAAGCTAATTGACCTGTATAACCCATTACAATTTGTTGTCCTATAGTAGCTAAAGCCAAGCAAAGCCATGGAATTAGTATAGAGGTGTACCAATATTCTGTTTTAATAAATGTTGGTATTATTAATACACTTAAAACCATACAAACAGCTAAGTTGATTAAGTCTTTTTTTGTGTAAGTCATAAAAATTGGTTTCATAAATTAAACTCTCCTGATAATTTTTTCTCCAAATAAACCTTCCGGTCTATATAATAAAAAGAATATTGCTAATACATATGGAGCCCATCCTTCAATAGCTCCTCCAAAAAACGGTCCTATATAAACCTCTAATATTTTTTCTACTGCCCCAATAATTAAACCTCCAATAATTGCACCTGGGATAGAAGAGAATCCACCTATAATTAAAACTGGCAAAGCTTTTAATGCAAGATCAACAAGAGCAAATTGAACACCAGCTCTTGCTCCCCACATCATTCCCGCTACTAAAGCTACAACACCAGCAGCAGACCAAACTAATAACATTATGTGTTTTAAAGGAATACCTATGGAACTTGCTGCACCTGCATCATCTGCAACAGCTCTCAAACCTAATCCAATTTTTGTGTATTTGAATAATAAAAATAGACCGATAATCATTATAGCTGCAACCAATCCAGCTGTGATATCAAGTGCACTAATAAATAATTTTAAATTATCTGCGATCCATGGCACTGGAAAATCTCCTATGCCTAAATCTAATCTTCTTACTTCTACTCCCCATGCTGCTTGAGCAAGTCCCTCTAAAACATATCCTAAGCCAATAGTGGCCATCAACACTGTATCTTCACTAGCATTCATCAAAGGTCTTAAAACTAATCTTTCAGTGCAAAGACCAACAACAACCATCAAAAAAGCAGCTAGAATAAACGCGAGCACAAAAGGTATATTAAAATCTTGCATGAAACCACAGAAAGCAAGTACTGAGAAAAAAACCATAGCTCCTTGTGAAAAATTAAATGTTGCTGAAGCTTTAAAAATAAGAACAAAACCTAAAGCAACTAAAGAGTACATTGTCCCAGCAAGTAAACCGCCAACCAGAACTTCCATAAAAAATAGTAATTCATTTGCCATATTATAATCCTAGTGTTCTACTCCTAAGTAAGCATCTATTACTTTTTGGTTTGCCATTATTTCTTCAGGTGTTCCATCACCAATAACCTTGCCGTAATCAAGCACAACAACTCTATCAGATATATCCATTACTACTCCCATATCATGCTCAATTAAAACCATTGTTGTACCAAGTTCATCATTTACCTTTAAAATAAATCTACACATATCTCTTTTTTCTTCGACATTCATCCCTGCCATCGGCTCATCCAATAAAATTATTGAAGAGTCGGTTGCAAGAGCTCGACCTAACTCAACTTTTTTTTGTAATCCGTAAGGAAGTTTTCCAACAGGAGTGTCTTTAATGTCTTCTATCTCTAAAAAACTTATTATCTCTTCTGATCTCTCTCTATTTAATTTTTCCTCTTTTTTTACTTTTGGAAGTTGTAAAGCTACCTCAAGGAAATTTGTTTTTGTGTGAAGTTTTCTACCTACTAGAATATTATCCAGCACTGACATTCTTTTAAATAGAGCTAAGTTTTGAAATGTTCTAGATAGACCCATTTGAGCCATAATATTCGGGGTTATATTAGGTACTACTTGTCCTCTAAAAGATACAGTTCCTTGTTGGGGCTTATAAATTCCATTAATACAGTTTAACATTGAGCTTTTTCCAGCTCCGTTAGGTCCAATTATCGCTCTAACCTCGTGCTCGAGAACGTTAAATGAAGTGTCAGTAATAGCCTTAACACCCCCAAAAGCGAGTGAAATATTATTTACCTCTAATATTGGCTTTCCTATTTTAAACTTTCTTTCGTATGCCATCTTTAATTAATTTTTTTGTTTAAACTTTCCTCTTTAAGAACATCTCTAAAGTTTTTTCTACCTTTTTTTGATATGCCTAAGTATAATTCTTTTACTTTATCATTGTTTAATAAACTTTCCGCAGTCCCCTCGAGCATCACTTTTCCAGTTTCAATAATGTAACCATAATCAGAATTTTTTAATGCAATATTTGTATTCTGTTCAGCAAGCAAAATACTAACTCCTTCTTTTTGATTTAACTCTTTTACAATATTAAAAATCTCGGCAACTAGTTGAGGCGCTAGACCCATCGTTGGCTCGTCTAGTAACAACATTTTAGGTTTTGCCATCATTGCTCTTGCAACTGCAATCATTTGTTGTTCTCCACCTGATGTAAATGCTGCTTGACTTTTTCTTCTTTCTTTTAATCTTAAAAAATAAGTATAAATTTTCTCTAATTCTTGATCAATATCTCCTTTAGATAATTTTCTTGAATAAGCTCCTGAAATAATATTTTCCTCAACAGTTAAATGACCAAAGCATCTTCTGCCCTCTAATACTTGTACCATTCCAAGACCAACCATTTGAGATGGATTTTGTTTTTCTATTGAGTTTCCATCATAATCGATTGATCCTTTTGTAACTTTACCTCTTTCGGAGGCTAACATAGTTGAGACAGCTTTTAATGTCGTACTTTTACCTGCTCCATTTGCTCCTAATAACGCAACTACTTTTCCTTTGGGAACTTTTAAAGAAACGTCATGTAAAGCTAAAATAACGTTGTCATACATT
>CACJYQ010000010.1 GCA_902597725.1 uncultured Pelagibacteraceae bacterium | reverse complement strand
ATTAAATGTGCAGAATACGCTACTTTTGGAACTGAAGAGTTATCTAAAAATGTTATCAAAGCTTTAGAAGATAGATCTGCTTGTTTAATGTCTAATCACGGTCAGGTTGCTTTTGGAAAAAATTTAGAGGATGCATTTGAACTCGCGCAAGAGATAGAAAATATTTGTCATCAATACACTATTGCTCTAAAGTTAGGTGAACCTAAGATTCTTTCATTTGAAGAAATGAAAAAAGTTTTAGATAAAGCTAAGAATTATAAAAAAGGGTAAGATGATTAAAGTTGGGGAGCATATTACTTTAGATATTATAGGCACCACAAAAGAGTATGATCCTGCAGTCTATGAAAAGGTTATACATAAAATAGCTAAAGCAGCTAATGTAACTATTTTAAATATTTCAAAATATAAATTTGAACCCCAGGGTTTTACTATTTTAGCTTTATTAGCTGAAAGTCATATCAGTTTTCATACATTTCCAGAAAATGGAATAATTAGTTTTGATTTTTTTACCTGTGGTAAAATAAGTCCATCGGTAGCAATTGATATTGTTAAAAAAGAATTTGAACATAAAAGAATTGTTAAAAAAGAATTTAATAGAGATACTAGATCTCTTTACCATGATATTTATAGTTCACCTGGATTACAAAAATCATATGTTGTGAACGAAGTTCTAGAAGATTTTAAATCAAAAGTTGGTCAACACATTGAAATTTTAGAATTAGAACAATTTGGAAAATCTTTATTTATTGACGGTGAAATACAGGTAGCGGCATCAGATGAACATTTATATAGCTCAACTTTTGTAGGAGCAGGATTAAAATTAAATAAAAAAAACGAGAGAGCAGCAATAATTGGTGGTGGTGATGGCGGTGTTGCAAGAGAATGTATTTCAAAAAAGTTTAATTTTATAGATTGGTATGAGTTAGATCCAGAGGTTGTGGAGGTTTGTAATAAACATCTTGGTGATATTGGAAAAAAATCTACAGAAAAAAATTCTGTAAAGTGTGTATGGGGTGATGCCTTTGAAAGTATAAAAACGGTAAACGAAGATACATATGATCATATTTTTGTTGATCTAAATGACGACCAGTTTTGTATAGATCTTGCTGCTAAAAATATGGACTCTTTAGTAAGAATACTTAAACCCAAGGGTGTAATTACTGCGCAAGTAGGAAGTCAGGATAAAAAACCTCTTCAAGTTGAAAATTGGTTGAATGTATTTAATCATCATTTTGGAAATACTAATTTATCAAGAGTTTACATACCTAGTTTTGATTGCTCTTGGAATTTTTCTTCTTCAATAAATCATTAATTTTTTCTTTTTAATACCCACAATCTGTGAAATACTATTATTTTTATTAAAGGAGATAACAATGAATATATTCAAGAAAATTATTTTTTCAGTTTTACTTTCTCTATTGGTAATTGGAAATGTTAATGCTGATAAAATAAGAATTGGAACAGAGGGTGCTTATCCTCCATGGAACTCAAAAAATGAAGCAGGTAAGTTAATAGGTTTTGAAGTTGAATTAGCTTACACACTTTGTAGATACATTGGACAGCAATGTGTAATAGTTGAGCAAGACTGGGATGGGATGATACCAGCGTTAATCATGAGAAAGTTTGATGCAATAATGGCAGGTATGTCAATTACTGCAGAAAGACAAAAAGCTATAAGTTTTTCTCAAGGGTATGCTGATGAAGTTGCATCTTTAGCAGTCATGAAAGGTTCTAGCCTAGAAGGTTTAGATACATCTGCTGGGATAAATCTTACGAAACCAAATGCTGCAGCTAAAAAAGATCTTAAAACACTTACTACTGCATTAGCAGGTAAAACTGTTTGTGTACAAACTGCTACAATTCACCAAAATTTTTTAGACTCTGGTGATGTTGGAAAAGTAAATGTAAGAACTTACAAAACACAGGATGAAGTTAACTTAGATTTAGCATCAGGAAGATGTGATGCTGCATTAGCTGCTGCTGTTGCATTCAGTGATTATGCAGAAAAATCTGGTAAGCCAGTTGTTTTAACTGGACCAACTTTCTCAGGTGGTGCATTTGGAAACGGTGTTGGAGTAGGTATTAGAAAAGATGATACTGAACTTTTGAAAAAGTTTAATGCCGCTATCAATAAAGCGAGAAAAAACGGAGATATTAGTAGAATTGCTACTAAGTGGTTTGGTTTCGACGCTTCTATGTAATTAAAGTTTAGATTTGGCGGCTATCATGTATAGTCGCCAATCTGTATGGAACTTCTAGCATTCGGAGATACTGGTTGGGGTGATGAATTATTTTATGCAACCCTGATGACTATAGCTGTTTCAATAACAGCAATGTTTATAGGTTTTCTTTTTGCATTAATCTTTACTCCATTAAAATTATCTAAAAATAAGTTTTTAAATTTTATCGCCAATTCTTACACAACTATAATAAGAGGTGTTCCAGAATTATTAGTTATTTACCTTTTCTTTTTTGGTGGAACTGGTGCAGTTATGTTTGTTGCATCAATATTTGGTTATAATGAATATATTGAAATAAATGCGTTCATCACAGGTGCATTTGCAATTGGAATAATTTCCGGTGCTTATTCAACAGAGGTCTTTAGAGGAGCTATTCAATCAATTGATAAAGGTCAGTTTGAAGCCGCCAATGTATTAGGTCTTAATAAATTTGGAAAATTTTTTAAAATTATTTTACCTCAAACACTAAGATTAGCTATTCCAAATCTAAGTAATGTTTGGCAAATAACGCTCAAAGATACTTCATTAATTTCAGTTACAGGTTTAGTTGAAATAATGAGACAATCTTATATTGCAGCAGGTTCTACAAGAGATCCATTATTCTTTTATTCATTTGCTGCAGTTTTGTATTTACTACTCACTTTTGTAAGCATGAAATTAATCAATAGATTAGAAGTCAAATATAGCAGGGGGTACTAATGGATCTTGAATTAATGATTAATAGTTTCCCTAAATTATTAAGTGCAGCAGTGATAACTTTAAAACTTCTCTCAGTTTCTCTAATAATAGGATTATTTATTGGATTATTTTTTGCAATTCTAAGATTAAAAAAGAATATATTAATCAATAGATTTGCTTATGGATATTCCTATGTTTTTAGAGGTACTCCACTTTTAGTACAAATATTCATTATTTATTTTGGATTGGGTCAAATTGAATATTTAAGATCGACAGTCTTATGGGTAATTTTAAAAGAACCATATTGGTGTGCGATTATTGCTTTTGCTTTAAACACGGGTGCTTACACTTCAGAGATATTAAGATCAGCATTTCAAACAATTAAACCTGGAATAATAGAGGCAGGTAAAAGTTTAGGTATCTCAAATAAAGTGATTTTTTATAAAATTCAGATACCTATTGCTATCAGACAATCTTTACCAGCTTATGGAAATGAAATTATCCTGATGATGAAAGGAACTTCTTTAGCGAGCACAGTCACCATAATGGACCTTACAGGTGTTGCAAAGTATATTATTTCAACAACTTTTAAACCAATTGAAGTATTTATAGTTGCTGGTGGAATTTATCTATTTATGACTTTTATTATTCACAACGTAATTAAATTTTTAGAGAAAAAATATAGTTTTAGTTAAAGTATTACTAAATCTAACTTTTGTTTACCGAGTCTTTCATTGCCATCTCCTGTAACTAAATAAGTTTCACCTAGGTTCATGGCTAATTGGTTTTCAGAGTCCATTAATATCATATGCATAAAAAAAACATTCCCAGGCTGAATTATATAAGGATTATTTTTATATATCATTGGCCAATCCATCCAGTTTGGAGAAAAAGTATTTCCTAATGAGTAACCACAAGCGTTCATTCGAGCTTTTTTAAAACCAAGATCATCAAACGTTTTTGCATGAATATCAAAAACTTCTCCAACTTTACTTCCAGGTTTTAATTTATTTTCACAATTTTTGAGTGCTTCAATACATGCTTCATGCATTTTATAATGTTTAGGATTTGCTTTACCGATAGGAATTGTTCTAAACATTGCAGAATGGTAATGTCTATAAGTACCAGCCCATTCAACAGTTAATTGATCTTGCTTGTCTAAAATTTGTTTTTCTGCTTGATAACGACAAAGTAGTGCATTTTTACCAGAACCAATTATAAATTCATTTGCAGGAAAATCACCACCTCCTTCAAATATAACTCTGTTCATTTCTGCTAATATCTTAGATTCACTAACACCAGCTTTTGCATGTTTCCATACTTCGTCTAAGGCTTTATCTGCAAGCTCTGCAGCTTTTTTGACATAAACAATTTCCTCCTTAGATTTTACAACTCGTAATTTTGTTATTAAGTCTGATTTATCTTCAAGAGAACAATAATTTTCTAAAGATTTATTTAATCTTAGAGCATTACGTCCAGTTAAACCATAAGCCTCATATTCAATTCCTAATTTTTTTCCTTTAAGATTTAACTCATTTAAAATAACTTTAAGATCATCAGTTGGATTTGATTCATCTTTATCAACCCATATCCTAATATCTTTTATGTTGGATGTATTTTGAGCTTGTCTTAAATCAGGAGCTCTTGTGAGAAGTATTAAATTTCCACTTTTGTCTAAAACCAATGTCTGAAAAAAAACATAACCAAAAGTATCGTATCCAGTTAACCAATACATCGACTCCTGTCTAAACATCAAAAGAGCATCCAGTTTTTGCTCTTGCATCGAATTTAAAACTTTACTTTTTCTGCTAGAAAACTCCTCTTTTGAAAAATGAAGCGCCATTAGAATGATTTAGTAACTAGTATATTCTTTTATCTCTTTTATGACTGAACCAGTGTGATTATTAATTTCTAATTTAATTTTTGCTCGATCATCATTAAGAAAATGGACATCTCTTGAAAGTTTGATAAATTTTTCACCAAAATTTTTTTCTTTTTCACATTGTCTTTTATCATCCTCAATAACCCAGAGTTTAGAATTTATTTCTTTTAATGATTGATAAAGATAATTAAGTTTATCATCAGATTTTACATTCCTATCCAACTGATCTTTTAAAATAGAGTGTTCATTGTTAATAAATTTTAGTTTTTCTGGATCTTTAATTTTTCCTTGTTTGATTTCTAAAATTGAAATTTTATCTAAAAGTTCACCTATCGAAACTTCAACTATAATTTTATTCATAAAATTTAATACTGTGCTATCTTGTTATAAATATGTCTAATATTTTAATTATTAAACACGGATCACTAGGAGATATAGCTCAAGCAAGCGGTGCAATTCAAGATATATCTGAAAATCATAAAAATGATCGAATTTATTTATTAACTACAAAAGCTTATTTAGAAGTTTTTAAAAAAAATCCATTTATTCATGAAGTAATTCTAGATAAAAGGTTACCAAGATATAATCTAATATACTTATACTTCTTGATGAGAGAAATTAAAAAACATAGTTTCTCTAAAGTTTTTGACCTTCAAAATTCTTCAAGAACAAATTTTTATAAAAATATTCTTTTTCCCAAAGCAAAAAAAGAAACCTGGTCTAGCTCAATTACAACTTTGCCAGAAGTAATAGACAAAAAGGAATTTGATAAACATTCAGTTTTAGACAGATTCAATCACCAATTACAAACCTCAGGGTTAAAAACATCTTATACATTAAATCCAGATTTTAGTTGGGCTTGTTCTGATATTAATAAAATTAAAAATAACTTTGAATTAGATAAATTTATTTTATTATTTCCTTTTTGCTCACCTCACTTACATATTAAGAAATGGCCTTATTATAATGATCTTATAAAACTTATTTTAGATAAATTTGGTAACGAATATAAAATTGTTATAGCTCCAGGTCCGTCTGAGATAAATGATGCAAAAGAAATTAATGCTGAAGTTTTATTAGATAATGGAAAAGCGCTTGATATTTCTCAATTAACCTCTTTAATAAAAGAGAGCTCTTTTGTTATTGCAAATGATACTGGACCTGCTCACATAGCAGCTCATGTTGGAGCTAAAGGTTTAACTTTATTTGGAAAACATACCACTGCTTACAAAGTTAGTATTGAAAGAGAAAATTTTAAAGCAATTGAAGTAACAGACTTGAATAATTTAAGTGCAGAAAAAGTTTTTGAAAGATTAATTAATTCTTTAAATTAATTAAGAATTTTTTTGTATTCTTCAAAAGTTTTATACCATTGAAATTTTGAAACATATTCTTTGGCATTCTTTCCAAGTTCAATATATTTTTTATTTTCAATCATTGAATTTAATGATGAATAGATGTCATCTAGATTGTTCCCATCACAAATTAATCCAGTTTTATTGTGATCAATTGCATCGGATGCACCACCATCTTTTCCTCCTAGTGAGGGAATTCCATATTGTGCAGCTTCTACATAAGCTATACCAAAACCCTCTACAGAAGTTTTATGTATTATAGATGGCATAACAAAGATATTAGACTTAGCCACTAAGGCATTTTTTAAATCATCACTTATGTCTTTAAAAAACATTACTTGTGAAGTTAGATCTAATTCTTCAACTAATTTTTTAATATTCTCCTCTTCATCACCATAACCAATACAAATATAAACAATATCAGGGTATAGCTGTTTTAAATTTCTTAGTGCCATGATTATCTTTTCATGATTTTTTCTTTTATCAAATCTAGAAACTGTAATTAGTCTTGGTATTTTAACTTTTAATAAACTCTCAACTTTCTCGAGAGATTTTTTATTTAATTCTTTAACAGGGTCAACCCCAGGATTTATAACTACAACTTTATCTTGTTTTACACCATTATTTATTGCTAAATTTTTTGTGTACGCAGAATTGGCAATTACTTTTTCAACATTGTTAAGAACTTTTATAACTCTTTTATTTAATGAGCTTCCCAAAGGATGATTGATCTCTTTACCATGAATTAAACAATACTTTTTTTTATCAGTTTTTATTAATTCTAAACTCTTCCAGTGATCTGCAATGATACCCTCAACTTTATTATCTTTTAAAAATTCATTTATTAATTGAGCTTTTCTAATTTTTCTTAAAAATTTTATTCCACCAACTCTTTCAATTGAAAAACTTGTTTGTTCATCAAAATCTTTATGATTTTCGTAATAATCTGCAAAAACTTTAATCATGAAATTTTTTGACATTTCACTGGATAAGCCCCACATCAAACTTTGCATTCCACCTAATTCTGGCGGGAAAGTTCTGGTAACAATAATGTACATTAATTAGTTTTCCACTTAATACCACATCCAGCACTAGGAATTTGGTTCTCAGGTCCTTTATTAGTTTCAGCAATTTGTGTCATAGCTTTTAAAAGATCACTATCTCCATCCCTGACTGGAATTAATTTTTTTAGTTCTCTTACTCTTCCTCTATATTGAAGTTCTAGATCTTTGTTGTATCCAAAGAAATCTGGAGTACATACCGCATCATAAGTTCTTGCAACTTCTTGGGTTTCATCTACCAAATAAGGGAAACCAAATTGATTTTTTTTTGAAAACTCAATCATATTATCAAAAGAATCTTCAGGATAATTTTCTGCATCATTAGCGCAAATAGCTACGGAGTTAATACCTATATCTTTTAATTTTTTACAATCTTCAACAATGTCTTTTGTAACAGCTTTAACATAGGGACAATGATTGCAAATAAACATAATGAGTGTTCCTTTTTCACCTTTCACATCTGCTAGTGAAAGAATTTTACCATCTGTTGATTTTAGCTTAAAGTCATGAGCTTTTTGACCAAAATCACATATTGGAGTTTGTATAGGCATAATGTAATAATATATAAATTATGTTTTACGATTTAAAAGATAAAAAACCAAAAAACTCTGGCGAAAATTGGGTAGCACCTAATGCAACTATAATAGGTGATGTTACCTTAGAAAAAAATTCTAGTATTTGGTTTAATGCAACCTTAAGAGGCGATGTAGAAAATATTCATATTGGTGAAGGTTCCAATATTCAAGATGGTAGTGTTTTACACACAGACCCTGGATATCCATTAAAAGTTGGAAAAAATGTTACAGTTGGACATATGGTTATGCTTCATGGATGTACGATAGGAGATAATAGTCTAATCGGTATTGGAGCTGTAATTTTAAATAATGCAAAAATTGGAAACAACTGCCTAATTGGAGCAAAAGCATTAATTACAGAAAATAAAGAAATTCCAGATAACTCACTAGTGATTGGTTCACCTGGAAAAGTTGTAAGAGAAATTACTGAAGACGAAAAAAAAGCAATTATTGAGAACACAAAGCATTACCAAGATAATTGGAAAAGATATTCTAAATCTATTTTTTAAGGAACTAACCAATTATTATTATTTGACTCTAAATCAAACTTAGCTCTTCGATGTCCTTTTGCTGCAAGATAAAGCCATTCAATAGACTTAATTTTACATTTAATGACAGTAAAGTTTTTATAACCCTCTTCACTTTGTTCCATAGTGTAATCAAAATCTTCTAATTTAGATATCATTCCAGATGTTGGATTTTCTGATGTAGTTCCTGGAGGGCTATCAGTTAAATAACAACGTCTACTTATATGTTGAGTTTTTTTCCATGACTCTTCAGTTGTAGAATTTTGATTATTAACTTCGCATTCCACTTTTACTCTTAACTGAATTTTTTCTTCTTTATCATAGAAAACTAGAGAGGCATTCTTATTTTTTTTAAGAATATCCACTTTGGGAGATCTTAAATCGGTGTGAAATTGTAGTAGATTATTTGCTCTATCTGATTTACGCAAAACAACAATTCTACCGTCTACTTCATCTTGGTGAGCGCATATGAAAACAGGAATTCTAAATGGTGAACCTCTATTAGTTACAGCATCATCTAACATAGACCAATACTTATTTTGTATCTCTGCTAAATCTTCATAGTATGCTGGCTGCATACTTTACTTTCTAAATCTTTTTATTAAGCTTGAAGTATCCCAACGATTGCCACCCATTCCTTGGACTTCCCCATAATATTTATCAACAAGCTCAGTAACAGGTAATAATGAGCCATTATTTTTGGCTTCTTCCATTGCAATTTTTAAATCTTTTCTCATCCAATCTACTGCAAAACCAAAATCAAATTTATCATCTATCATGGTCTTATATCTATTTTCCATTTGCCAAGATTGAGCTGCACCTTTTGAAATAACTTCAATTACATCTTCCATATTTAATCCAGCTTTCATTCCAAAATTTATAGCCTCTGACAAACCTTGAACTAAGCCTGCAATACAAATTTGATTTACCATTTTAGCTAGCTGTCCATTTCCTGGACCACCTAATAATTTCATTTTTTTACTGTAACAATCAATTTTATCTTTTGCTTTATCAAAGTCTGTTTGATCACCACCGATCATGACTGTTAGTGCTCCATTTTCTGCACCAGCTTGCCCCCCTGATACTGGCGCATCTAGTGACCCAAATCCATTTTTTTTTGCATAAGCATGTATCTCTCTTGCAATTGTTGCAGAGGCAGTTGTGTTATCAATATAAACAGCACCTTTTTTAATTGTTTTAAATGCTCCGTTGTCTCCAAAAGTTACTTGTCTTAAATCATTATCGTTCCCAACACATGTAAAAATGTATTCAGCATCTTTTGCAGCTTCAGCTGGAGTATCAGCTATATTACCTTTGTATTCTTTAATCCATTTTTCAGCTTTGGATTTTGTTCTGTTAAAAACAGTTACATTGTGTCCACCTTTTGATATATAACCAGCCATTGGATAACCCATGACACCAAGACCTATGAAAGCAACATTACAGCTCATAATTTTTTAATATGTTTAAAAGTTTAAGTTTAAAAGTAATTATATTTGGTTTCATATTTACATTTTTTTCTAGTTTTGGACAGAGTTTTTTTCTTGGTCTTTTTAATTCAAGTATACGAGATGCATTATCTATCACCCAGGGACAATTTGGAACAATTTACGCATCTGCAACTTTGTTGAGTAGTTTATTATTAATTTGGGTTGGAAAAAAAATAGATGATATCAATATTTTCAAATTTGCATTTTTGGTAACAATACTTTTATCTTTTTCATGTTTTTTCTTTTCAAAAATTTCCTCAATAACTTTTTTATTTATTGCAATTTTTCTAATGAGGTTTTCAGGTCAAGGTATGATGTCTCATACTGCAACAACGACAATTTCAAGATATTTTACAAAATCTAGAGGAAAAGCTTTAAGCACAAGCTGGTTTGGTCTCTCTACTGCTGAATTTATATTACCTGTTTTAATTGTATATTTACTCACTATTACGTCTTGGCAAAATTTATGGATATATATTTCAATATTAATTTTGATACTTCTTCCAACTACCTCTTTTATTTTAGTAAGGAATTTAAACTTTGAGTCTCGGGAGGAAACTAACCAACAAGTATCTAATGAAAAAATAAAACAATGGAAAAGAATTGAAGTGCTTAAAGACTATAGATTTTATATCGTTTGTTTGAACATGTTAGCTATGCCATGGATTGCAACAGGTGTATTTGTTTACCAATCTTTTATTACTGAGTCTAAAGGGTGGGGCACCTATGTAATTGCACAATCTTTTATGGTTTATTCTGTTTTGTCAGTAATAACTTTATTAATTGCAGGTTTTTTGATTGATAAATTTACTAGCAGAAAATTACTTATTTTTATGAATATTCCATTGTTAATCTCAACAATAGTTTTAATGTATTTTGATATTTCGTTTTCAGCTTTCTTATTTTTAGGTTTAATTGGTATATCAAATGGACTTGCAAACGTATTAGGCTCTTCAACATGGGCAGAAATTTATGGTGTAAGGCACATCGGATCTATAAAAGCCTTAACTACAGCATTAATGGTTTTTTCAACCGCTTTTGGTACTGCATTATTTGGTCTTTTAATTGATACAGGATTTTCAATAGAACAGGTCGCTCAAATATCATTTATCTAT
Organism: uncultured Pelagibacteraceae bacterium; assembly: GCA_902597725.1. Classification (GTDB taxonomy): domain Bacteria; phylum Pseudomonadota; class Alphaproteobacteria; order Pelagibacterales; family Pelagibacteraceae; genus Pelagibacter. Next base: position 17,179 of record CACJYQ010000010.1, on the reverse strand, counting down.
ATCGCTATAGCTGCTATCTTATTATTTTTTGTTAGAAATAAGCTAAATCCTCAGTACTTATAAAATTCTACTTGATTTTTTAAAGTTCACTGTATAGATACTCCGCATGGCTAGAGTAACAGTAGAAGATTGCATCGATAAAGTAGACAGTCCTTATGAATTAGTGTTAGTTGCTAAAGAAAGAGCAACTCAGTTAAACACTGGAATAGAGCCAACTTTAGATAGAGATAACGATAAAAATACAGTTATAGCTCTTAGAGAAATTGCAGAGGAAAATATTAAAGTTAATGAACTTACTGAAAGTGCAGTTTACAAATTAAGAAAGCATGTAGAGCAAGTTGATGATGGTGCTGAAGATGATGAAGATGTTGGTGATGATTTTGAAAGTTTATATAAAGGTGAAATTTCTAAAAGTGGTACTCCTATTTTGCCATCTAAGAGAGCAAGAAAAACTCCAGAAAAAATTCAAGTTTCTAATGAAGATTTAGCAGAACTATCTCAAACTGCTAAACCAGACATTGATACAGCAGCAACAGATGAAACAGGTGATGAGCAAGGGGATGTTTCATTAGATGAGATGACTGAAACAGAAAATCAAGCTACTGAGCAAGACACTTCAAGCGAATCTGAGAACAATTAAGTAAATTCTTTCAAAATTTTTTCCCTGTGTTCGTCTAAATCAGGGATGTCACCTCTAGTTTTTTCATCTTTATAAGTAGACATTTTAATTGGATTACCTGCTAATTTAAAATCTCCAATTTCTTTATGAAATGCTTTGACAATCATGTTTCTTGCATCTACTTGAGGATTTTCTACTGCTTCTTTAATATTGAATATTGGACCACATGGAATTTTTTCTTTTTCCATATCTTTAACCCATTCATTAGTCGATTTAGATGCTAATTTTTTTTCAAGAATTTTTTTAAGTTCATCCATATTTTTGGCTCTAGAAGAATTATCAGAAAATTTAGGATCTTTACTTTTTTCAGGCATTGCTAAAAGTTCACAAAGTTTTTCAAACAATCTATCGTTTCCAGCCGCTATAATAATGTAACTATCTTTCGTTTTAAAAGCTTCAAATGGTGCAATTGATGGATGACGCGACCCCATTGGTTTTGGGATCTCATTTTTTGCCAAGTATCGAGCTATAGCATTTTCTAAAATTGCTATTTGACAATCTAGCATCGAAACATCAATAAACATTCCTTTACCTGTTTTTTTTCTATCATAAAGAGCTGCATTAATTCCAATTGCTGTAAACAAACCAGCAGTGATGTCACCAATTGATGTCCCAACTCTAGTTGGTTCAGAATTAGGTTGTCCAGTTACACTCATTAATCCGCCCATGCCTTGCACAACCATATCGTAGGCAGGTAATTCTTTTAGAGGTCCAGTTTGACCAAACCCAGAAGCAGATGCGTAAATTAATTTAGGATATTTTTTATTTATATCTTTCCAACCGTAACCCCATTTTTCCAAAGTACCTGGTTTAAAATTTTCAACTAAAATATCTGCTTTAGATAAAATTTTATTAAAAATTTTTTTATCATCAGTGTTCTTTAAATTCAGAGCAATACTTTCTTTACCTCTATTCAAAGACATAAAATAAGCAGAGTAATCTTTTATGAATGGTCCAAATTTTCTTGAGTCATCTCCTATTTCTGGCGCCTCAACTTTAATTACTCTTGCACCAAGATCTGATAATATCATTGTGCAGTAAGGACCCACTAATACCCTTGTTAAATCAACTACTAGTAGGTTTTTTAAAGGTCCATCCATATAATTATATATATCATGAGTTTTTGTCGACTTGACTCTTATTAATAAGTTCACTTTAATTCAATTATTAAAAATAACAATAGAGGGAAAAAATAATGTTAAAAAAGATATCTTTATATTTAACTTCATTAGTTTTTGTTTTTACTACTATTGGTTCTGCTTATGCGGTTACGCTGAAAGCAAGTCACCAATGGCCTGGTACACCAAGAGCTGATGGATCTTATGATCCACGTCATGAAATGGTTCAAATCATTGCTGACGAGGTTAAAAAAGCAAATGTTGGAGTAGATATTAGAATTTACCCAGCTAAATCATTATACAAACCAAAAGAACAGTGGAAACCAATGACAACTGGCCAATTAGATATTTCTGCTTTTCCATTAGCATATGCTTCAAAATTCCATCCAGAATTTGATGCAACTTTAATGCCTGGAACAGTAAAAAATCATGACCATGCATTAAGATTTAATAAAGGTCCAATGATGACTGAAATTAAAAAGATTATTAATGATGCAGGTGTTGTGGTTTTATCTGATGCTTGGTTAGGTGGTGGTTTTGCTTCAAAAACAAAATGTATAAAAAATCCTAGCGATGCAAAAGGTCAAGTTATGAGAGCTGCAGGAAAAGCATTTAACCAAATGTTAGAAGCAGCAGGAGCTGGTATACAAAGTATGCCTTCATCTGAAATTTACACAGGTTTACAAACTGGTGTATTAACAGGTGCTAACACAAGTTCAGGAAGTTTTGTAAGTTACAAAATTTATGAACAAGTTTCATGTGCTACTCCTCCAGGAAAATTTGGTCTATGGTTTATGTATGAGCCAATTTTGATGTCGAAAAAGTCTTTTGATGCTTTAAATTCTAAGCAGCAGAAAGCTTTAATGAAGGCTGGAAAAGTTGCTGAGAAATACATGACAGCTCAAGTAGAAAACTTAGATAAAAAGTTTGAAGATGCTTATAAGGCTGCAGGTGTAAAATTAGTATACATGGATGCAAAAGACCATGCTGCATGGGTAGAGATTGCGAAAAAATCTTCTCATAAAGCATTTGCTGATAAAGTTCCAGGTGGCGATAAGCTGATGGAAATGGCTTTAGCAGTTAAATAAAATAATATATAAAGAACCCCTATTTATTCTTATTAAATAGGGGTTTTTTTTATGAAAAAAAAGTATCTTCAATTTTGCGATCTAATCGCTAAAGCATGTGGTGCTTTCGCGGTATTAGCATTGCTCTTATCAATTTTAGTGATCGTTGAACTTGTTTTTGAAAGATATTTTTTTCAAAGAGCAATTACATGGCAAACAGAACTTGTAACTATGTTGTTAGTTGCTTCAACTTTTATAGGAAGTGTATACGTTCTAAGCGAAAAAGCTCATGTGAGCATGGAATGGATTTACGATTTTTTATCCAAAAAAAATATTGTTAGATTAAAAATTTTTACATCTTCTATTAGTTTATTATTTTTCCTAATCTTATTTTATTTTGGATTCTTAATGTTCGAGGAAGCATTTACCAAAAATTATTCAACAGGAACTGTGTGGGATCCACCATTATGGATACCATATTCATCAATGATGTTAGGAGCTTTATTGATGATATTACAGTATATCGCAGAAATTATAAAATTAACTGATGAAGAGGATTTTAAATAAATGGATCCATTGATTATAGCATTAATTGTTGCGGTTTTTACTTTATTGGTACTTTTTTCTGGAATTCCAATAGCATTTGGTTTGAGTTTTGTTTCAATAGCTCTTTTGGTTACCTTTGAAGGTTTTCAAATGCTAGATGTCTTTGCTGAAACATTTTTCGCGGGATTAAATTCTTTTGTTTTGCTCTCTATACCAATGTTTATTTTAATGGGGATGGCTGTTGCTAATTCTCCTGCTGGAAAAGATTTATATACAGGATTAGATAGATGGCTTTGGAGAGTACCGGGAGGATTGGTAATTTCAAATATTGGGGCTTGTTCAATTTTTGCAGCTTTAAGCGGATCTAGTCCTGCAACTTGTGCAGCGATCGGAACAATGGGAATACCTGAAATGAGAAAAAGAGGTTACTCCGACCAAATCGCAACAGGAACTATTGCAGCTGGTGGAACCTTAGGAGTTTTAATTCCTCCTAGTATTGTTTTAATAGTTTACGGAATTGCAACAGGTACATCAATTGGAAGATTGTTTTTATGTGGTCTTGTACCAGGCTTTATGTTGGCAGGTATGTTTGCGATATGGGCTCTAATACACAGTTATTTTATTGATAAAGATGCAGCAAAAGCTTTGAGAAATAGAGTAAGACCAACTTTAAAAGAAAAACTTGAAGTATTACCAAGAATTCTTCCTTTCTTAGCGATTATAGCAGGAGTTTTGTATGTACTTTATGGAGGTGTTGCAACACCATCCGAGGCATCTGGAGTAGGAGCATTCTTAGTTTTTGTATTAATTGCTGTTGTATATAAAATTTATCAGCCAAAGAAGATTTGGAACATTGTTAAAGTTTCTATGAAAGAAAGTGTAATGATAATGTTTATAATCGCTGCCTCATATCTTTTTGCATTCACTCTATCACAACTGTATGTAACTCAGTCATTAGCACAGAGCATGGTCGATTTAAGCTCTAACAAATGGGTTGTGTTTATTTTAATAAACATATTTCTTTTAATAGCTGGTTTCTTTTTACCGCCAGTTGCAGTTATTGTAATGACCTCAGCTATATTATTACCAGTTATCACTACTTTAGGTTTTGACCCATATTGGTTTGCAATAGTATTTACAATCAATATGGAGATTGGCTTAATAACACCTCCAGTTGGATTAAATCTTTATATTATAAAAGGAATTACCCCAGACGTTAGTTTGTCAGAAATTTTAAAAGGATCTATACCGTTTATGATAATTATGGCTTTAGCTATAGTAATTTTATGTATTTTTCCTGAGATTGTTACATGGTTACCTGATAAAATAATGGGTAAAGACCTTGGATTCTAAAAAAAAAATAGACAGAAAAATATCAGTTGCCCCAATGATGGATTGTACTGATAGGCATGATCGTTTCTTTTTAAGACTGATGAGCAAAAATGTAATGCTCTATACTGAGATGGTTGCTACAAAATCTGCAATTCATGGTGATAGAAAAAAAATTTTATCTTTTAGTCCAGAAGAAAAACCATTAGCTCTACAAGTGGGTGGGTCTAATAAAGAAGAGTTGGCAGAAGTAGCTAAAATTGCTGAGGAAATGGGTTATGATGAAATAAATATTAATCTTGGTTGTCCTAGCAAAAAAGTTCAAAAAAATAAATTTGGCGCGTGTTTAATTAAAGAGCCTGATTTAGTTGCTGAGTGTATTAATTCAATGGTAAACGCATGTAAAATTCCTGTAACAGCTAAGACAAGAATTGGCTTCGATGAAACAGAAAATTTCGATTATTTAAATAATTTTATTCATAAAATGAGAGATGCTGGTTCAAAAACATTTATTTTACATGCAAGGAAAGCAATTTTGACAGGTTTATCTCCAAAACAAAATTTAAACATTCCAAAATTAAACTATAAAATGGTTTACGATATTAAAAAAGAAAATCCTAATTTAGAAATAATTATAAATGGTGGAATCACAAAAGTTGAGGAAATAAATAATCATTTGAAATTTTGTGATGGTGTAATGATAGGAAGATCAATATATCAAAATCCGTATTCCTTAATTGAAATTGAAAAAGAAATATTCAAGACAAAGAGTAGTCCTACAAGGGAACAAGTTGTAGAAAAACTTTTAGAGTATGCTGATAGAGAAGTAAAATTAGGAACAAAAATTAATCATATCATGAGACATACAGTAGGCTTATATCATGGACAAGTTGGTTCAAAAGAATGGAAAAGATATCTAAGTGATAACATGATGGCAAGAGACTCTGATTTTCAAAAAGCAAAACATATTATGACTATTGTTCAGAATAATGAGAAAGCAATTCAGGCTAACTCATAATGGAAACTTTGGATATCAATGAAATTATAAATCTTTTACTTGTTTTATCATTAGCAGCATCGGTTGCTGGTTTTATGGCAGGTTTATTAGGTGTTGGTGGCGGCATTATAATAGTGCCTGCTCTTTATTATGCTTTTACTGTTTTAGATTTTGATATTGCAACAAGAATGCACCTTTCAGTTGGAACTTCACTAGCAATTATAATTCCAACTTCAATCATATCAACAAAAACTCATATGGAGTATGATGCGGTTGATTTTAAACTGATAAAATCTTTTGGCATATTTATTTTATTTGGAGTTATTGGGGGAACATTTTTAGCAGTAAACCTAAAAACACCAGCTTTCGTTTTATTCTTTTCCATTATGGCTTTTATAGTTGGTTTATTCTTTATCTTTTTTAGAGAACAGCTTTTAAAAAATCCAAAAATGATTTCCGATTCAGCTAAAAATATTTCTGGAGTTATTATAGGTTTTATATCTGTATTATTGGGGATAGGTGGTGGTTCGTTAATGGTTCCTTTTATGAGAACTTTTGGATACGATATTAGGAGATCAATAGGAACTGCAGCTGGAGTTGGTTTTCTGATCGCTGTATTTGGTACAATTACAATGATTACTGGAGGTAAAATTGTAGATAATATTAATACACCCTACAGTCTTGGATATGTGAATTTACTTGGATTTCTAGTTTTTGTGCCGGTAACAATGATAATGGCTAGAGTAGGCGCAAAAGCAGTTTATAAAATAGATAAAAATATATTGAGCAAGATCTTTGGGATATTCTTAATTATTGTATCGATTAGATCTTTTTTTGAATACTTATCAATAAATTAATATTAACCAGTTCCCCATTTAACCTTGTTCCAAATTCTCTCATGAAAATAGTAAAAAAAAAGTGGAACTATTGATCCAACACCGAGTATCCCTGCACCTGTAAATGTTCCAGTGTAAATGTATCCAAAAATTACCCAATAAACAAAAATGATAAATCTCCAAGAAAAAGTTTTAGCTATTGATCTAATTTTTTTATCTGCCATAAAAAAAAAGAGGTGACTTCAGTCTCCCTCCATCACCTCACAAATTTAGATTAAATGATTCTTTACAGTTTTATGAACACTTTTTAGTTGAATCTTTTCTTTATTAAATTTTTTGATCGTACTCACCAATCTTGCCAGTTTTCATTAATGTTTTATCAATGAATTTAAAAATATTTAATTTTCTTTCATCAGAAGTAGGACTTTCTGTTACTACAACTAATGAGGGTTTATTAGAGGATGCTCTAATTAAACCCCAAGAACCATCTTCAAAAGAAAATCTAACTCCATTTACTGTTATAATTTCCTTTATTTCTTGATTATCTATTTTAATTTTTTGGTCTTTTATTTTTTTAAATTCCCTCACCATTTCGTTAACTACATTGTATTTTTCCTCATCTTTACAAAAAGGTGCCATTGTTGGTGATTGGTAGGTAGTTGGAAGTTCTTTAATTATTTCACTCATTTTCTTATCTTGATTATTTAATAAGTGACAAACTTGAATTGCTGAATTAATTCCGTCGTCGTAACCATAACCTAATGGTTGATTGAAAAAAAAGTGCCCACTTTTTTCAAATCCAGCCAAAGCTTTCTCATTATGTACTTTTCTTTTGATGTGAGAATGGCCTGTTTTCCAATATAAAGTTTCACATTGATTTTTGTTTAAAATTTTGTCAGTCGAATAAAGACCAGTAGATTTTACATCTACAATAAACTTTGAATTTTTATGTGAATTAGACAAATTTCTAGCGATCAATAAACCTATTTTATCAGAAAAAATTTCGTTTCCCTCGTTATCAATTACCCCAACACGATCACCATCTCCATCAAAACCAAAACCAATATCAGCACCGTTTTCTTTTACTGATTTGGCAATCGCATGGAGCATTTCCAAATCTTCAGGGTTTGGATTATATTTTGGAAAATTCCAATCTAAATTACAGTCTAATTCTATTACTTCACACCCAATTCCTCTTAGTATATCAGGAGCAAAAATCCCTGCTGTACCGTTACCACAAGCAACAACAGCTTTTATTTTCTTTTTTAACTTATTCTTACTTGTTAAATCCTCTTTATAAATCTTATCAAAATCTTTAATTTGTTTTTCATTACCGTTCCCTTTAGTAAAATTTTGGTTTAAGGTGATTTCTTTTAATTCTTTCATTTCCTCTGGGGCATGTGTTAATCCTTTTTTGATTCCCATTTTTACACCTGTCCAGCCATTTTCATTATGACTAGCAGTCACCATTGCAACTGCGTCTGCATCTAAATTAAATTGTGCGAAATAAACCATTGGTGATAAAGATAAACCAACATCTTCAATAAAACATCCAGTTGATAATAAACCTTTTTTTAAAGCTGATTTTATTTTTTCGCTGTATGATCTGTAATCGTGTCCAACTATTACTCTTGGGTTTTCTTTTTTAGTATGTTCTTTAATTTGGGTACCTAGACCTTTTCCAAGATTCGTGATTCCTAGCTCATTAATGTCTTTTTCGTAGATCCATCTTGCGTCATATTCTCTAAAGCCGAAGGGATCTATTTTTATTGATTGAGACATGCTGTTAATTACTTACATTTTTTTCATTTTTATAGTTGAATTTTTTTTTCACTGTTCTATAAATGTTCTGTTGATTTACATAATATTTAGTATATTAACACTCAGCGCACACAACATATAGTTGTTTTCGCTATATTAACAAGATATAATAACAAAAAATGAATAAAATACTATCGCAGGCATTAAAGAAAGCTGTCTCTGAATATAGCCCCGAGGTCAAAGAAGTTCAAAAAAGCAATAGACCAGATTTATTCTCTCTAAATAATGAAACTGAACTGTTTCAAAATGATAAAGGGATAATAATCAAAATTGATCGATCAAAAGATGCAAACCTAACCGATTTTGGTAAGGCAACTCTAAAAGATAGATATCTTGGTCTTAATGAATCTTTTCAAGATTTATTTGCGAGAGTAGCTAGCACATATGCTGATGATAATTTGCATGCACAAAGAATTTATAATTATATAAGTAACCTCTGGTTCATGCCAGCTACACCTGTTTTGTCTAATGGTGGAACTAAAAGAGGATTACCAATTTCATGTTTTTTAAATGAAGCATCAGATAGCTTAGGCGGTATTTTAGATCTTTGGAGTGAAAATGTTTGGTTAGCTGCAAAAGGTGGAGGTATAGGAAGTTATTGGGGAAATTTAAGATCAATAGGTGAGAAGATTGGTAAAGTTGGAAAAACTTCTGGGATTATTCCTTTTATAAAAGTTATGGACTCATTAACTATGGCCATCAGCCAAGGTTCATTAAGAAGAGGATCTGCAGCATGTTATCTTCCAATTGATCATCCTGAAATAGAAGAGTTTATGGAAATGAGAAGACCAACTGGTGGTGATCCAAATAGAAAAGCGTTAAATTTACACCATGGTGTTTTAGTTTCTGATGCATTTATGAGAGCTGTAGAAAATGATGAGCAATGGGCACTGAAGAGTCCTGCTGATGGAACTATTCAACAAACTATATCTGCAAGAAATTTATGGATCAGATTATTAACAGCGAGAATTGAAACAGGTGAACCTTACATTATTTACATCGATACTGTTAATAGACAAATACCGCAACATCATAAGTTAGCAAATCTTACTGTTAAGACCTCAAATCTATGTAGTGAGATAACATTACCTACTGGTGTTGATAAAGATGGAAGAGATAGAACAGCTGTTTGTTGTTTGTCTTCATTAAATTTGGAAAAATATGATGAGTGGAAAGATGATCCAGATATGATCGGAGATGTAATGAGATTTTTAGATAATGTTTTATCTGATTTTATTAACAAAGCCCCTGAGCAATTTAAAGATGCTAAATACTCTGCTGAGAGAGAGAGAAGTGTTGGGTTAGGAGTGATGGGTTTCCATTCTTTCTTGCAGAAAAAAAGAATTCCACTCGAGTCTGTTATGGCAAAGTCATGGAATAAAAAGATTTTTAAAAATATTCATGAAAAGGTAAATCAAGCCTCAAAAAATTTAGCCGAAGAAAGAGGTGCATGTCCAGATGCTGCAGAATATGGTTTTAAAGAGAGATTTTCAAATAAGACCGCAATAGCACCAACTGCATCTATTTCAATAATCTGCGGAGGTGCATCACCAGGAGTAGAACCTATTGCAGCTAACAGTTACACTCACAAAACTTTGTCAGGATCTTTCAATGTAAGAAATAGATATCTTGAGGAGATTTTGGAAAGTCACGGTAAGAATGATGATGAAACATGGTCAACAATAACTACTAATCAAGGTTCGGTTTCGCATCTAGATTTTTTAACTGATTTAGAAAAAGATGTTTTTAAAACTGCTTTTGAATTAAATCAAAAATGGATTATTGAGTTGAGTGGTGATAGGACACCATTTATTTCTCAAGCACAATCAGTCAATTTGTTTTTACCAGCAGACGTTCACAAAAAAGAATTACATAGAATTCATTTTGATGCATGGAAAAAAGGTTTGAAGAGCCTTTATTACTGTAGATCAAAATCAATTCAAAGAGCTGAAAATATCAATAATGCTCAATCAACTGATATTACAGCCAATGTATATAAATCTAAAAATCAACAAACTAACGAAGAACCAGAATACGAGGAGTGTTTATCATGTCAGTAGCAGAGAAAATCAAAGTAGAAAAAAAAGAAATTATCCAACCTAAAAAGATGGGTCTTTTAGTAGAAAATCCAGTTTACAAACCATTTAGATACCCTTGGTGTTATGACGCTTGGTTAACACAACAAAGAATCCATTGGTTACCTGAGGAAGTACCACTTGGTGATGATGTTAGAGATTGGCAGAAAAATTTATCACAACCTGAAAAAAATCTTTTAACTCAAATCTTTAGATTTTTTACTCAAGCTGATGTTGAAGTTAATAACTGTTATTTAAGACATTACACAACTGTTTTTAAACCAACTGAAGTTTTAATGATGATGACAGCTTTTGCTGCAATGGAAACAGTTCACGTCGCTGCTTATTCTCATTTATTAGACACTATTGGAATGCCAGAGTCAGAATATTCTGCATTCATGAAGTATAAAGAAATGAAAGATAAATATGATTACATGCAAGGATTTAATGTTAATTCAAAAGAAGATATTGCTAAAACTGTTGCAGTCTTTAGTGCTTTCACTGAGGGTCTACAATTATTTGCAAGTTTTGCGATCCTTTTAAATTTCCCAAGACATAATAAGATGAAAGGAATGGGCCAAATAGTTACTTGGTCTGTAAGAGATGAAACTCTTCACTGCAATTCTATGATTAGAATTTTTAAAGAATTCATTAAAGAGAATCCAGAAATCTGGACACCAAAATTAAAAAAAGAATTATATGAAGCTTGCAGAACTATTATTGAACATGAGGATGCTTTTATAGATTTAGCTTTTGAAATGGGTCCAATGGAGGGATTAACTGCAAAAGAAGTAAAAGATTACATTAGATTTATAGGTAACAGAAGACTAGTCCAGCTAGGTTTGGAACCAATTTACGATGTACAAAAAAATCCTCTTGGATGGTTAGATACAATGTTAAATGCAGTTGAGCACATGAACTTCTTTGAGGGTCGTGCAACGGAGTATTCTAAAGCATCTACACAAGGAACTTGGGTCGAAGCTTTTAGTTAAGCAATTGTGAGAAATATTTTTTTATTTCTTTCTTTATTAATTTTAACGAATTGTAACACTGTGACAGGTACCGTTGAGGGAACTGTCATAGGTGTAATTAAAGACGTAAAAACAACTCATCATTACACTACGTGTATTTTTACTAAAGTGCAATGTGGAGATATTGATTTAGATTAAATTATCTTTGATTTAATTGTAAAACTTTCCTATGCTTATTACCTTTGTAACTTGCAAGAGGTCTGATCAGTTTATTTGCAGCATGTTGCTCCATTATATGTGCTGACCAACCAGTTATTCTTGAAATAACGAATATTGGTGTAAAGAAATCTGTATCAAAACCCATTAAGTGATAAGTCGGTCCAGTAGGATAATCTACGTTTGGATGGATGTTTTTTCTCTCAATCATTACTTTTTCAACAATGTCGTAAATTTTTTCAAATTTTTTATCTTTTTTAATTTTTGCTACTTTAGCGAAATATTTCCTCATTGTAGGAACTCTCGAGTCTCCACTTTTGTAAACTCTATGGCCAAAACCCATAACAACCTCTTTGTTATCTAAGGCATCATTTATCCATTTAAGAGCTTTTTTAGGATCCTTAATTTTATTCATCATATGCATTACTTCTTCATTGGCTCCTCCATGTAATGGACCTTTTAAACTTGCTATTGCTCCAGTAATTGCACCGTGAATATCAGACAAGCTGCTGGTAATAGTTCTTGCAGTAAAAGTTGAAACATTAAAGCTATGCTCTGCGTATAAAATTAAAGATACATCAAAAGCTTTTACTATTTCTTTTTGAGGTACTTTTCCAAAACACATATAAAAAAAGTTTTCTGCTATATTTAAATTTTTTTTAGGTTTGATAATTTTTTTACCTTTTCTAATTCTGTAGAAGGCAGCTAATGCAGTAGGAGTTTTTGCAAGGATTCTAATCGCTTTTCTCATATTTGCTTCAGGAGAGGAATCAGTTGTTTCTTTATCTTCTAAACCCATAACACTTACGGCTGTTCTGGCCACATCCATAGGATGGGATTTTTTAGGCATTTTTTTTATAATTGAGTATAAATCTTTAGATAATTCTCTATTATTTTTCTCTTCCTTTTCAAATTTTCTAAGCTGAATAGTATTCGGTAAATCTTTATTTAAAATAAGATAAGCTACTTCCTCAAATCTACAATATTCACAAAGATCTTGAGCAGCATAACCTCTATAAGTTAGAGAGTTAATTTCAGGCATTACTTTTGAGACTTCTGTTTCGTCTACAACAATTCCTAATAAGCCTTTTTTAATATCATCACTCATTATTCGTGACCATCGGTGTTAAAGTTATAAATTTTTTCGTCCAAACTATTATATTTTTCATAATCCACAAGATCATATAATCGTTTTCGAGTTTGCATTTTATCAATAATGTTATTTTGGTGTCCATTTGCATAAATGTCCCTTAAACCATCTTCAACGTTTTTCATTGCTAACCTTTGAGTTGTAACAGGATAAATAACGATGTTGTAACCCAGTTCTTCTAATTGTTTATAATTTAATAATTTAGTTTTTCCAAATTCAGTCATATTGGCTAACAAATAACACGATAATTCTTTTCTAACTTTTTCAAAGTCCTTTTCATCATGAAGTGCCTCAGGAAAAATAATTTCTGCTCCAGCATCGATATAAGCCTTACATCTCTCGATCATTTTATCAATTCCCTCTACACTTTTTGCATCAGATCTTGCAATAATCTTAAAATTTTCATCTTTTTTTGCAGAAACACATTCTTTAATTTTTTTCACCATTGCATCTGTAGATATCAATTCTTTATTATCTAGGTGTCCACATCTTTTTCTTTCAATTTGATCTTCTAAATGAACTCCAGTAATTCCAAACTCTTCAAAAGTTTCTATAGTTTCTTTGCAAGATTTAAATCCTGTGTCTATATCAACAATTGTAGGGAGGTTTGTAACTCTAGAGATTAAGTATGAACGTGTGCTAACATCTTGCAGTGTGGTTAATCCAATATCTGGGTATCCAAGATCATTTGCCATTACACCTCCAGAAACATAAACAGCATCGTAACCAATTTCCTCAATTAATTTTGCTGTTAAAGGATTATAAGCACCAGGAACTCTTAATATTTTTTTAGATTTTAATTTTTCTGTAAAATCTTTTCTTTTTTGTATTGGTTCTTTTTCCACAAAATGCATTAAAAAATTCCTTTTTTTAAATTCCGTTTAATTTTGCTCTTTTTAACAATAATGTTCAATCTATCTAATTGACCTGACCTTAGTTTTCTTAAGTTTTGCACTGTCTTTAAAAATCTTTCGATTTCTTTTTTATCTAAAATATTCTCGGTAAGTGTCAAAAATTTGTTTATATAATTTTTTCTTTTGAACGGTCTTGAGCCATAAGGATGAGCATCTGCAACTCCTTGTTCTTCGGTAATTTTTTTTCCATTTTTAAGTGTAATAGTGACTTTTGCACCAAAAGCTTTTTTTCTGGGGTTTGGGTCATGATATCTTTTGGTCCATTTTTTATCCTCATGTGTTTTGATTGATCTCCATATCTTAATAGTACTTTTTCTTTTTGCTCTAGCTTTCGAGTAAGATTTTACATGGTGCCAACTACCATCCTCTAAAGCCACAGCAAATATATACATTATTGAATGATCTAATGTCTCTCTACTTGCATTCGGATCCATTTTTTGGGGATCATTTGCACCTGTACCAATTACATAATGAGTATGATGACTGGTATAAATATCAATTTTTCTTATTTGATTTAGATTTGATACTTTCTTTCTAAGTTTTTTTGCAAGATCAATCAACGCTTGAGATTGATATTCGGCAGAATATTCTTTTGTGTAAGTTTCGAGTATAGCTCTCTTAGTCTCGTTTTTTTTTGGAAGTGGAACTTTATATGCAGCTTTTTTTCCATCTAAAATTCTTGCTATTACACTATCTTCACCTTCGTAAATTGGACTTGGGGCACCTTCACCACGCATTGCTCTATCAACAGCTTCGATTGCAAGTTTACCAGCATGCGCTGGGGCATAAGCTTTCCAACTGGAGATTTCTCCTTTTCTAGACTGTCTAGTTGAAATGGTTGTATGAAGAGCTTGCTGAACAGCTTGATAGATTGTTTCAGTATTTAGTCTTAACATGGATCCTATTCCAGCAGCAACACTTGGCCCTAGGTGAGCAATATGGTCTACTTTGTGTTTATGTAAACAAATTCCTTTTACTAGATTAACTTGCACTTCATAGGCAGTAATTATTCCTCTTAAAAGATCTGATCCGCTTTTTTTATTTTGTTGTGCAACACTTATTAAGGGAGGAATATTATCACCAGGATGACTGTAATCAGCTGCTAAAAATGTGTCATGAAAGTCAAGTTCTCTTACAGCTGTTCCATTGCTCCACGCCGCCCATTCACAATCAAATTTTAATTTACTATCAACACCAAACAATGTTGCTCCATTTTTTTTTAAATGTTTTAGAGCCATTTCTCGTGATGAAATAACTGGACGTCTGTTTAAGGATGCTATTGCAACTGAAGCATTATCAATAATTCTATTTATAACCATTTCTATTGCTTCTTTATCTAATTTTGCATTATCACTGGCAATTTCTGCGATTTTCCAAGCCAATTGTTTCTTTTTCGGTAAATGAACTTTAGATGGATAAACTTTTACGTTATATGTGATCAAAATAACTCCTAACGAAAACTGTTCTAATAGTTAAAAAAAAATAATCAATATTAAAGATATTTTGCTACGATTTTTTCAATTCCAATGAAATCTTTTATTAAGTGATTATGGTAAATTTCGGTTGTTTTTTTTTCAGTATACCCATCTTCAAGCAAAATAACAGGAATTCCAGCGGCTTTAGCCGCATTAGCATCTGACTCGCTATCTCCAATCATCAAAGTTTTTTCTAAATCACCGTCTAAAATTTCTACAACTGTTGTTAAATGTCTTGGATCAGGTTTACAATAATCAAAAGTATTATGGCCAGCTACATATTCAAAAAAATTATAAATTCCAATTTGTTTTAAAAGATCTACTGCTAAATGCTCTGTTTTGTTTGTGCAAACGCCCATTGAAATTTTTTGATTTTTGCACCAAACTAAAAACTCTTTTACACCTTTAATTAAAGTACTTTTGTGAAGAATATTTTTTCCGTAGAAATCAATAAATTCTTTTGTCATATTATCTTTAATCTTTTGATCCTGAACTTTACTAAACTCTTTTTTTGCCTGACCCCAAATAGACCGACCAATTAAGGCTCCAGCTCCTTGTCCAACCAAGTCTCTAATTTCTTCAGTTGTTTTAGTTTGATAGCCAAATTTTTTCATTACATGGTTATGAGCCATCATTAGATCTGGTGCTGTGTCTACCAAAGTACCATCTAAATCAAAAAGAATTGTATAAATTTGTTTCATAATTAAAAGTATTTTTAAGAAATATTTTGTGAATTAAGAAAGATATATACTTAATATAAATAATTTTCTAGATGAAACATTTAAATTTACAAAAACTTCAAACTTCACTTAGAAATAAATTTCTTAAGTCAGGAGTAAAAATGATTGGACCTGATACAATTTATTTCTCAAAAGATACTAAAATTGGAAAAAACGTAATCATAGAGCCATATGTAGTTATTGGATCAAAAGTAAAGATTGGTAACAATGTTACTATCAAATCTTTTAGCCATTTAGAGAATTGTAAAATTGAAAATAAAGTTGACATAGGTCCTTATGCTAGAATAAGACCTGGTACCATTTTAAAAGAGGGATCTAAGATTGGAAATTTTGTTGAGATTAAAAAAAGCACTCTTGGAAAAAAATCTAAGGTAAATCATTTAACTTATATCGGTGACACTTCAATTGGTAAATCAGTTAACATTGGAGCAGGTACAATAACCTGTAATTATGATGGATTAAAAAAAAACAAAACTAAAATAAAAGATAATGTTTTTATTGGTTCTAATTCTTCCTTGGTAGCTCCATTAACAATTGAAGAAAATAGTATAATTGGAGCAGGGTCAACAATTACAAGAAATGTTAGTAAAAAATCTCTTGCACTAACTAGAAGCCAACAACTAGAGGTAAAAAATTATAAAAGAAAAACTAAATAATTATGTGTGGAATAATTGGAATAAATAGTAATAGACCTGTTTCATCAACAATTATCAGCTCTCTAAAAAAATTAGAATATAGAGGTTATGATTCAGCAGGTATAGCAACACTTTCAAAAAATGAAATTAACGAAGTTAAATCTGAAGGGAGAGTTGATAATCTTGAAAATAATCTATTAGTTCAAAAAATGGAAGGAACCATTGGTATAGGACATGTTCGTTGGGCTACACATGGATTGCCAAATAGTATTAATGCTCATCCTCACTCTTCGCTGAATGTTTCAGTAGTTCATAATGGAATTATTGAAAATTCTACATTACTAAAAAAATATTTAGTAGGTAAGGGACATAAATTTAAATCACAAACTGATACTGAGGTAATTGTACACTTAATAACAGAAAACTTAAAAACTGAAAATATTGTCAATTCAATTAAAAAAACACTTAAATCTCTTCATGGCAGTTTTGCACTTGGTATAATATTCAAAGATCAACCTGATTTGATTGTTGGCGCAAGGAGAGGTTCTCCATTAGCTGTTGGTTATGGTCCAAATGAAAATTATTTAGGTTCAGACTCATATGCACTTAA
>CACJYQ010000009.1 GCA_902597725.1 uncultured Pelagibacteraceae bacterium | reverse complement strand
AACAATTTTAAAAAAAATTCTGTTAAAATTAGAGTAAAAGAAATTATAAATAATTTAATATGAAAGAGATCGTCCTCGACACAGAAACAACTGGTATTTCAGTTAAAGAGGGACATAGAATTGTAGAAATTGGTTGTATTGAGTTAGATGATTTAATACCAACGAAAAAAAAATTTCATTGTTATTTAAATCCTGAGAGAAAAGTATCTGAAAAAGCTTTCGAAGTACATGGATACTCTGATAGCTTTTTATCTGACAAAATGAAATTTAGGGAGATAGCTGATGATTTTCTACAATTTATAAAAAATAAAAGATTAATAATTCATAATGCAGAATTTGATTTATCTCATTTAAATAATGAACTTAAAATCATTGGAAAAAAAAAAATCGACAATGAAATAGTGGACACTGTATCATTGGCTAGAAATAAATTTCCAGGCTCCCAAATCAGCTTGGATGCTTTATGTAAAAGATATAGGATAGACAATTCCAAAAGAGTCCAACATACTGCACTTATCGACTGTGATTTGTTAGCTAAAGTTTATATAAACTTAATCGATCAAAAAGAACCAACTCTTGATTTTAAAAATATAGAGGAAAACGTTTCAAAATTAGGTACTGGAAAAGTTGTTTATTCAACAAAAATTATTAAACCTTCTCCTGAAGAGCTCAAAAATCATCAAACTTATTTAAAGACTTCTCTAAAAAAAAACTATTTCTAATTAAATCTTTCTAGATAAAGTTTTGTAAAATCAATTTTTTTTTCTAACTTAATATTAGAAAATCCAGAATTTTGCATCATATCGGTAAATGACTTCTCTATATCTGAAACAACGGAATTGGGTACGTCACATAATACAATTCTTTCCAAGTCTTTTTTTTCTTTTATAGACTCATCAATTTTTATTGCTACTGCGTAAATAATCTCAAAATGAGATCTTTTGACTTTAGTGTCTTTGTGTTGAAATTTTAACGTTATAATTACTTCAATCATTTTATTTTTAAGCGCTGTTGATTTGATATCTATGTCTAATTGGTATTTACCAATATTATTCCCTGTAGACAGGTAAGTTTCAACGTCAGGTGTTTCGCTTGACATATCTTTGATATATTTCGCTAAAATTTTAAACTTTTCTGTCATTATCATCCTCTATGTCTTCAAATTCTCCTTCGATAAAATCATTCTTTCGCATTTTTTTATTTTCAAATTTTTTGTTAAATTTTCCTAATATTAATTTTCGTGTTATTGGGATAATTAAAAGAAAACCAACCAAGTCAGTCGCAAATCCTGGTATAATTAATAGAACAGCGGCAAATGCTATTGCAGCACCAGAAATTAATTCATGGGCTGGAATTTGATTTTTAATCATCTGCATCATTCCAGATCTAAGAGTATTAATACCCTCATACTTGGCATAGTACACACCAACAACTGCAGTAAAAAATACTAGAAAAATCGTGCTGAATGCGCCTATTTGAGACCCGATCTTTATAAAAAGGTAAATTTCTATAATTGGGATTAAAATAATAGATAAAAGTACTGTGTTCATTTGTCTTTAATGTAATTGTTAGTTGAAATTAATCAACATAGTAATTAAATTTAAACTATGAATTATAGTTTTGAATATATCGATATTATTTTATTAGCGATGATCGCAGGCTTCATTTTTTTAAGACTAAGAGGTATTCTTGGTAAAAGAACCGGTTTTGAAGGAAAAGCCTCACCTCAATTTGAGGAAATTTTGAAAAATATTAACCCTCAAGCAAAAATAAATGAAAAAATTGATTTTGATGAAAAAGCAAAAAAAGATTTTTTAAAAGGCGCTAAAATAGCATATGAAACTATTATAACAGACTTTGGCGATAGTGATAATAAATTGACAACAAGCAAGTCTTTATTGAGCAATAAAATTTACGATCAGTTTAACACTGCACTAAAAGAAAGAGGCAAAAGAGGTCATCTAGCTGAAATTACTTTTATCGGAGTAAATTCAGCTAATATTAAAGAGCACAAGTATTTAGGAAAAATTTTACAGGTAACTGTAGAATTTGTAGGTGAAGTAATCACTTGTATTAGGGATAAAGATAAAAAGATAGTTTCCGGGGACCCTGAAAAGATTAAGAAGATTTATGATACTTGGGTATTTTCAAGAGATACAAGTACTAATAATCCAAATTGGCAGTTAGTTGATACTCTTTCTTAATTGAATAGTAATATTTCAGATAAAGACAAAAAGGATTGGAAAAACTTTTTAGAAAAAAATGAAAAGTTACCAAACAAAGATTTAGAAAAAAAAGAGAATAAATTTCATATTACTAAATCATTAGATCTTCATGGTTACACACTTGATGAAGCAAACAAAAAAGTTGAAAGTTTTATAAGTCATTGTTTTGATCAAAAAGTCTCTAAAGTTATAATAGTTACCGGTAAAGGACTGCATTCTCAAAATGATAAAGACCCATATATTTCAAAGAAATTTGGTATTTTAAAAAATTCTGTTCCTGATTTTATAAAAAATAATTCTAGCTTAATGAAAAAAATAAAAACTATAACTGATGCCGAAATTGAAGATGGTGGCAGTGGGGCTTTTTATATCTTTTTAAAAAAAAAATTATAAGATAAATTTTGATAGATCTGTATCTTTGATAAGATTATCAAGGTTTTTGTTTATATATTCTTTATTTATTGAGATTTTTTCACCAGATCTGTCAGTCGCGGTGAAACTAATTTCATCCAGGATCTTCTCTATTATTGTGTGTAGTCTTCTAGCACCTATATTCTCAACAGTTGCATTTACCTCAGAAGCAATATTAGCGATTGCATCAATCCCATCTTCAGTAAACTCAAGCTCAACATTCTCAGTCTTTAGCAAAGCCACATACTGTTTAATCAAACTGAAATCAGGTTCTTTAAGAATTCTTTTGAAATCATCACTTGATAAAGCCTCTAGCTCAACTCTGATTGGTAGCCTACCTTGTAACTCAGGAAGTAAATCAGAAGGTTTGGCTAATTGGAAAGCACCAGATGCAATAAATAATATATGGTCAGTTTTTATTGGTCCATATTTTGTATTAACTGTCGTTCCTTCAATTAAAGGTAATAAATCTCTCTGTACACCTTCTCTAGATACATCTCCACCAACCCTGTCTGTTCTTCCAGAAATTTTGTCTATTTCATCTAAGAAAACAATCCCATTGTTTTCTGTAGAGATTTTTGCAGACTTAATTATTTTATCTTGTTCGATTAATTTATCAGACTCATCATTTATCAAAATTTCGTGAGATTCTTTTACTGTCATTTTTTTCTTTTTTTCCTGCTTGCCCATAGACTTTCCAAGCATCTCGCCAATATTAATCATTCCTACATTAGCACCAGGCATTCCAGGAATTTCAAATGATGTACTATTAGCGCCACTTTCGCTGACAGCTATTTCTATCTCGTTATTATCTAGATCACCATCTCTAAGTCTTTTTCTAAAGCTTTCTCTTGTAGCCGTACTTGCTTTTTTACCAACTAAAGCATCTAATACCTTCTCTTCAGCTAACTTTTGAGCTTTTGCGTAGACTTCTTTTCTTTTTTTAACTTTTTCCATTGAAATTGCTATTTCAATTAAATCTCTTACAATTTGTTCTACATCTCTTCCAACATAACCCACCTCAGTAAATCTAGTTGCTTCAACTTTTACAAAAGGAGCCTCTGCCAATTTAGATAGTCTTCTTGAAATTTCTGTTTTTCCAACACCGGTTGGTCCAATCATTAAAATATTTTTTGGCAAAACTTCATTTCTCATTTCACCTTTTAAAGCTTGTCTCCTCCATCTGTTTCGTAGGGCGACAGCAACTGCTCTTTTAGCTTTATTTTGACCGACAACAAATCTGTCTAATTCAGAAACAATTTCTCTTGGTGATAAAGAGCTTACAAGTGAAGCCTCTTCTTTTTGTTGATCCCCTTTAGGATGTAATTGAGTTACGTTTGATTTATCCATTATATTTTTTCAACTTTGACATTTTCATTTGTAAATACACAGATATCAGCTGCAACTTTTATAGCTTTTTTTGCAACTTCTTCTGCAGATATATTGCTTTCTATTAAAACCTTCCCTGCAGCTAAAGCATAATTACCACCAGAGCCAATACCAATAACATCACCCTCAGGTTCGAGAACGTCACCAGTGCCTGAAATTATATAACTATTGCTCTTGTCACCTACCGCCATTAGAGCTTCTAATCTTCTTAGATATTTATCAGTTCTCCAATCTTTAGCTAACTCTACAGCAGCTCTAGATAAGTTACCTGCATGCTTTTCTAATTTTCCTTCTAATCTTTCAAACAATGTTAAAGCATCGGCTGTTGATCCAGCAAAACCAGCTACGACATCTCTCTTTTCAATTTTTCTGACTTTTGAGGCAGTGCTTTTTACGACAGTATTGCCCATACTTACTTGGCCATCACCAGCTACCACCACTTCGTTGTTTTTTCTAACTAACACAATCGTTGTCATAGCTTATAAATGGATACTAAATTTAATACTTCAAGCCCAGGTTTAGTATTATTGCCATAATTGAATAATATATGTATACCTGTTTTTAATTATGAAGCGTAAAGGCAAAATAAGCAGGAAAACAAAAGAAACAAGCATCAGTGTTGATTTAAATATTGATGGTAAAGGTAAATACAAAATTGACACAGGAATAGGTTTTTTAAACCACATGCTTGAGCAACTATCTAAGCATTCTTCAATAGACATGAATATAAAAGCTAAAGGCGACACTCATATTGATCTACACCACACAACTGAAGATACAGGAATTGCTATTGGTGAAGCTTTAAAAAAAGCGTTAAAAAAATCTGTTGGAATTAGAAGATATGCTCACGCAATGATCCCAATGGACGAAACTTTATCACGTGTAGCCATTGATATTTCAAATAGACCTTATTTAATTTGGAAAGTAAATTTAAAAGTAGAAAAGCTTGGTGAGATGGACACAGAACTTTTTAAAGAATGGTTTCAAGCGTTTTCTCAAGCTGCTGGAATTACTCTTCACGTTGAAAATATTTATGGTGACAATAGTCACCACATTATCGAGTCTTGCTATAAAGGATTAGCGAGGTCTTTAAGAACTGCATTGGAAATAGATCCGAGAAACAAAAAAACGATTCCTTCTACAAAGGGTTCTCTTTAAATTTGATGAACGTCACAATTGTTGATTATAAATCGGGCAATATAAGCTCGGTAATAAACTCTTTCAAAGAAGTTGCTAAAGATAAAGTAAACATCGAAGTCACGTCAGATTTAAACAAGATACAATCTAGCGACAAAGTAGTCTTGCCAGGACAGGGGTCATTTAAAAACTGTATAGATGCTTTAAATAAGATTAATGGTCTTACAAATGCTCTAAATGAATTTGCTATAAATAAAAAAAAACCAGTTCTGGGAATTTGTGTTGGCTTACAAATGTTTGCTGACATTAGTTACGAAGAAACTAAAACTAGTGGGTTGGGCTGGATATCAGGAAATGTTTCAAAAATTAATAATCAAGAGGGAAAATATAAACTTCCCCATATTGGTTGGAATCAAATTGAAATTGTTAAAGATAGTAAAATTTTCAAAGATATAGAAAATAAATCGCACATGTATTTTGTGCATAGTTATGAATTTATTCCTAAAGATAAAAACGTAATTTCTGCAACAACAGAATATTCATCAAATATTGTTTGTTCTGTTGAAAAAGAAAATATCTTCGGAACACAATTTCATCCTGAAAAAAGTGATAAGTTAGGACTAAAAATAATAGATAATTTTTTGAAGCTATAGAATGAAAAACATAGACCTAAGCTCTTTTGTTGGAAAGAATGTGAATGATTTATTAAAAAAAGGAGATCAACTTTTCAACGATAATCTTGAAGGTAAAATTCATGCTCATAAAATTTATTCAGAATTATTAGAACAAGTACCAAATATTTACGCTAGCACAAACGAACATGTGTATAGGGGCATGATCAGGCAAAAAATTTGGAATTGTGAAAGGTCTTTTTTTTGGAATGAAAAATATACCTCACAGGCAGGACAAGACAAAATTATTAAAAAAAAGTTTTTTGATAGAAAAAAAAATGGATTTTTTATTGAGATAGGTGCTTTTGATGGAATTAGTGGAAGTAATTGTTATCATTTTGAAAGATTTCTAAATTGGGATGGTATTGCGATAGAACCCTCAACAGTTCAATTTGAAAAATTAAAAAAAAATAGGAAGTGCAAAGTTTTAAATAATGCAATTAGTGATGAAGTAAAAGAAGTTGAATTTATCGAAGTTACCGATGGTCTTACTCAGATGAGCGGGATAAACGATAGCTCATTTAAAAGAAATATTAATATTATTTCAAACAATCAACTCAGTAAAACTAAATCCATACGCCTAAAAACTATTACTTTTGACGAGATAATCCCTAAAAACATAGATATAGATTATTTATCAATAGATATTGAGGGAGGAGAAATGAATTTATTAAAATCAATAGACTTCAAAATTAATAATATCAAAGTTATTTCCGTAGAAAATAACATACCGAAAGAACAAAATTTTAAAAATTTTTTCGATACTGTGAATTTTACTTATCTCGACAGAATTGGGCAAGATGAAATATTTTATAATAATGAGTATTATAAATTTTAATAAATGAAAATTTTTCCAGCCATAGATATTAAAGATAAAAAATGTGTGAGGTTGGTCAAGGGAGATTTTAATAATAAAACTGAGTATCAAATGTCTCCAGAGGATCAAGCAGGAAGATATAAAAATCATGGTTTTAAAAATATACACATCGTTGACTTAGATGGAGCTTTAACTGGTAAAATGATAAATTTGGATACTATACAGACTATAGTCGATAAATTTGATCTTAGGGTTGAAATAGGGGGTGGCATAAGAAATATTGATAGTATCAAAAAATATATTGATGTTGGTGTTGAGAAAGTAATTCTGGGGAGTGCTGCCATAAAAGATAAAAATTTTTTAAAAGAGGCCTGTGAAAAATTTCCAAATAAAATTGCATTAGGTTTAGATGCTAAAGATGGGTATTTAGCAATATCTGGATGGAAAGAAATCTCTAATCAATTAACTTTAGATTATTTAAAAGAAATTAATGACTATGGTGTTAGTAGATTAATTTATACTGATATTGATAGAGATGGAATGAAACAAAGTCCAAATTTTAATGAAACAATGAAAGTTGCTGAAATTTCAAAGTGCCCTGTTATTATATCGGGTGGTGTTTCATCAATAGGTGATATTAAAAAGGCGAAGAATTTAAAAAATGTTGAAGGTATAATAGTTGGCAAAGCTATTTATGATGGTGATATAAAATTAGAGGAACTAGTGAAAGAAGATGCTTAAAAATAGAATAATACCTTGTTTAGATGTCAAAAATGGTCGGGTTGTTAAGGGGATTAACTTTGTTGATCTTAAAGATGCCGGAGATCCCGTTGAACAAGCAAAAATTTATAGTGATGGTGGAGCAGATGAAATTTGTTTTTTAGATATTACTGCTTCAAATGAAAATAGAGATACTATTTATAATGTTGTGGAGAAAACTTCAAAAAAATGTTTTGTGCCATTAACTGTAGGAGGTGGCGTCAGAAGTATTGAAGATATTAACAAATTACTTAACTGTGGGGCAGATAAAGTTTCCATTAACACTGCAGCAGTTGAAAATCCAAAAGTAGTTGCAGAAAGTTCAAAAAAATTTGGATCTCAATGTATTGTAGTTGCAATTGATGCAAAAAAAAATGGAGATAAGTGGGAAGTGTTTACTCACGGAGGAAGAAATAATAGTAGTATTGATGCGTTGGAGTACGCTGAACAAATGGAAAAAAACGGTGCAGGAGAGTTATTAGTAACTTCTATGGATAGAGATGGAACGCAAGTAGGTTATGATATTGATCTTATGTCGAAAATTTCATCTAAAGTAAATATTCCAGTTATTGCATCTGGCGGGGTGGGTAATTTAGATCACCTAGTGGACGGAATTAAATTAGGAAAAGCTAGTGCAGTTTTGGCAGCTTCTATATTTCATTATGGAAAACACTCGGTAAAAGAAGCCAAGGATTATTTGGACTCAAAAGGAATACCTGTTAGAATTTAATATGCTCAATACTTTAGAAAGCTTATTTAATCTTGCAAGAGAGAGAAAAAAAACTCCAATAGATGGTTCTTATACTAATAAATTACTTAGTGATAAATCTTTGAGCAAAGAAAAGGTCCTAGAGGAAATTAATGAACTTATTGAGGCAGTAGAAAAAAATTCAAATAAAATTCATGAGGCAGCTGATGTTTTCTATCATTTGATAATGTATCTAGAGGCAAATGATGTGAAAATTGAGGATGTAATGGAAGAGCTAAGCAAAAGAAAAAAATGAGCTACGATGATAATAATATTTTTGCTAAAATCTTAAGGGGAGAAATTCCTTGTAAGAAGATTTACGAAGATGATTACGTCTTGTCATTTCATGATATTAATCCACAAAAAAAAATTCATGCGCTGGTAATACCTAAAGGAAAATATATTGACCTTGATGATTTTAGTCAAAAAGCCTCTTCAGAGGAAATGGTAGGTTTATTAAAGGGTATAAATTTAGTTGCAAAAAAACTTGGTATATCGGTAGACGGTGGTAAAGGTTATCGTGCTTTAGCTAATATTTCTGAACACGGCGGTCAAGAGGTACCTCATTTACATTTTCATCTATTTGGGGGTGAAAAAGTTGGAAAGATGGTGGAGTGAGCACTAAAGTTGAAAGAAATTATTTAGAAATCAATTCACTCAAAGACTTAAAAAAATCAGAATTTTCACCAGATGATTGTTTAGTTGATCTTAGTGATCCAACAGATTTTCAAATAAATAAGTTTTTTTATAAAAGCATCGGTAAAGAACATCGATGGACGGATCGATTAGTTTGGACAGATAAACAGTGGAGGGAATATATTTCTGATCAAAAGGTAAAAACTTATATTCTTAAAAAAGCTGATGATATGGCTGGATATTTTGAACTTATTTTCCATAAGGAAAAAAAGGAGACAGAAATTGCTTATCTTGGTTTGCTCAAAGAATATCAAAATAAAAAATTAGGCTCTTTCCTTTTAACATCAGCTATAAAAAATTCTTTTTCTGAAAATACTAATAGAGTCTGGGTACACACTTGCTCACTAGATCATAAAAATGCATTAAATAATTATATTTCAAGAGGTATGAGAATTTATAAAACAGAATCTATTTCAATTTAATTTTGTTGAGGTAAATCAAATAAATCATTATTTAATTTTTGATTTTTTTTAATCGAATTTAAAAAAGTGATACTAAGATTTTGATAAATATCTGTAGTTTGCCAACCAATTAAATCAAGACTGTTATAATCAAAGAAAATATTTACCTCAAAATCTTCTTCAAAAAACTTAAAATTTACAAATTTATCATCTAGGATTCTTTCATTTAAATTTTCGATCTTATTAATTAAAAATTTTTTATTTAGTATTAGATTTAAAGGTGTTCGTTCTAGAGGATATAGGTAATAGCTACTATTAGTTTTTATGACTATAGATTTTCCATTAGAAACTAAAATTTTGTTATTTTTTAAATTATATTTGCAAAATATTTTTTGTGGGTATGACAGAGCACAATGGCCATTTTCTGTTTTACCATTAACGTTTTGTTCAAAGTTAAATGTTAAGTTGTTAGTAGATTTTAAATTTTGAATAATTTTTTCTTTAACGTTTGCTGAAGCCTCAACAATTGAAAATAAAAGAAATAAAAAAATTAACTTATTAATCATCAAAGAACATCACGTTTTCCTACATGATTGGCCTTGCTTACGATTCCCTCTTCTTCCATCATATCAATTATTCTTGCGGCTCGATTATATCCAATTTGTAGTTTTCTTTGTAAAAAAGAGGTTGATGCTTTCCCTTCAGATTTTATGATTTCAACAGCTGTTTGATAAAGCTCATCTTTATCACCTATATTTTTGGATCCATCACCTATTTCTTTTTCATCTGCAAAATTTAGAATTTCATCGACATAATCAGGTTCCGCTTGGGATCTTAAAGAATTGTTAATATTTTCAATCTCATTATCAGATACAAATGGTGCATGTATTCTTATAACTCTGTTAGCAGATGACATATACAACATATCGCCTTTACCTAATAATTGTTCAGCACCTTGTTCTCCTAATATGGTCCTACTGTCTATTTTAGATGTAACTTGGAAAGATATTCGTGTAGGAAAGTTAGCTTTAATTGTTCCAGTAATAACGTCAACGCTTGGTCTTTGAGTAGCCATGATAATGTGTATTCCAGCAGCTCTTGCCATTTGAGATAATTTTTGAATATAGTTTTCAATTTCTTTTCCTGCTACAAGCATTAAATCTGACATCTCATCAACCACTACGACTATATAAGGCATTGGAAGTTTATGTTTTGCATTATAACCATCAATATTTCTAACTCCTTCTTTTGTCATTAGTCTGTATCTACTTTCCATCTCTTTAACCACCCAGCCTAAAACAGAGGCTGCTTTTTTTGC
Organism: uncultured Pelagibacteraceae bacterium; assembly: GCA_902597725.1. Taxonomy (GTDB): domain Bacteria; phylum Pseudomonadota; class Alphaproteobacteria; order Pelagibacterales; family Pelagibacteraceae; genus Pelagibacter. The sequence continues at coordinate 30,960 of CACJYQ010000009.1, read as the reverse complement.
TTCTGTTATCACTGGACATAAAAGATGAGGTACACCCTCGTATGTAGATAGCTCAAGCATCTTGGGGTCAATCAAAATAAATTTACATCTTTCAGGAGTATGACGGTAAAGAAGTGATAATATTATTGTGTTAATGCAAACTGATTTTCCAGATCCGGTTGTTCCAGCTATTAACAAATGAGGCATTGAAGATAAATCGCCAACTATTGGGTTTCCAGATATACTTTTACCTAAAGCGATCGGTAATTTAATTTCTTTTTTTTTGAAGTCGGCGTTATTTAGAATCTCACTCAAGTAAACATTTTCCCTTGATGTATTAGGTAATTCAATTCCAACAGTGTTGCTTCCTGGAATAGTCGAAATTCTAGCTGACTCAGAACTAGTATTTCTCGCGATATCATCAGATAGATTTATTATTTTGGAAACCTTTACACCAGCAGCAGGTTCAAATTCATTCAATGTAACTACTGGACCGTGACTTATTTTTTTGATTTTTCCATTAACACCAAAGTCTAATAATATTTTTTCTAAAAATTCAGGATCACTTGATTGATTTTTGTCGAAATTCTCTCTTTCTTTTTTCGATGGAAATTTCAGCAATTCCAAACTCGGTAATTTAAATCTTAATTTTTCTGTTTTTTTTATTTCATCAGCTTTTATAAAAGGTAGATCTTCTTGAATAAGATTTTTAATTTCCTCTTGTGGAATATATTCATTTATCACTTCACTTTTATCAGTGTAGTTGTGTTTTTTATTAGAAAATAACGCAATTATTTTTTTTAAAAAATAAAAATTTTTCTTTAAATTAAAATTTACACTCAATAAAAATAGTCCAAATATTAAGATGATTAAAAAATAAAAAGAAATAGTTTCATTCACGTTAATTAATTTTATAAATAGATTTTCATTTAAGTAACTTCCTATAAATCCTCCATTGCCATTTATAAAAAGTATAAAAGTGCTATCATAAAAATAATTAAAAAATGATGATCCTAATATTATGTAAAAAATTGAATAGAAAATATTTTCAATTACTAAAAAAAGGTCTTTTGATAAAGTAATATTCAATCCAGTAAATATTAGCGTTAAAGAAAATAGATAAGAAATTAAACCAATTGATTGAAAAAAAAGATCAGAAACATAACTACCTCTAAAGCCAAGGATATTTTTTATGTCTGTATTTTCTGGAAATATAAAATTTGGATCTTCTGGGGAATAGGATATTAGGGAAACAAACAAAAGAATACCCGAGAATAAGATTAAAAACCCAAATATTTCTGTCAGTCTTTTCGCAATAAAAAGCAATATTGTATTCGTAATTTTCTTTATTTTCATATTGATTGAATCAAATATATCACTTTGTATCATCTAATTTTTCTTGTTAAAATTAAATTTATTATGAAAGTTGGTATAATTGGAAATAACTTAACTAGCTTAGCTTTAGCCAAAGCTTTTGTTAATCAAGAGATTTTTGTTGATATCTTTTATAAAGACCAGAAAATAAATGCAGATAAATCAAGAACAATAGGTATTTCCAAATCAAATATTGATTACTTTAATAAAAACATATCAGATATTAAAAAAATTTCATGGCCAATTAAAAAAATAAAGATTTATTCAGAAAACTCTAACAATAAAGAAATAATAAAATTTGAAAATCAAAGTGAAACCCTTTTTTCAATTGTAAAAAATTATGAAATATTCAATCAATTAAATACTGAACTTAAAAATAATAAATTTTTCAAATACAAAAATACTATCAGCTATAAAGATCTAAATAATATTAATTGTGATTTATTTATTAATTGTGATCAAGAGCACGAAATTACAAAAAAATTTTTTTTAAAAAAATTTGAAAAAAAGTATAAAAGTACAGCATATTCAACAGTAATTGATCATAAAGCTTTATCACTAAACGATACAGCAACGCAGATATTTACAAAAAAAGGACCACTGGCCTTTTTACCTATATCAAAAAAAAAAACATCAGTAGTTTACTCTGTGCAGACAAATAAATCTGATGATACATTTGATGTCAAAAATTCAATTATGAAATTTAATTCGAGTTATCAAATAAAAAAAATTAATAAAGTTTCAAAATTTAATTTAAGGTCTTTAAATTTACGAAAATATTATAAAAATAAAGTATTAGCTTTTGGCGATATACTTCACAAATTACATCCTCTAGCTGGTCAAGGTTTTAATATGACCTTAAGAGATATTAAAAGTTTATTAGAAATAGTTAATAATAGAATTGAACTTGGTTTACCTTTAGATCAGAGTGTTTGTAGCGAATTTCAAAAAAGAGTTAAAAGTAACAATTTAATTTTTTCTGAGGGAATTAATTTCATTTACGAAAGTTTTAATTTTAAAAGCAAAATCAAAGGTGATTTTATAGATAGATCTGTAAAATTAATTGGAAAAAACAAATTATTAAACAAATATTTTAAAAGGATTGCCAATGAAGGTTTGCAAATATGATTTATTGCAACGTATTATTGTCAAATTGATCGTATGTGTAAGTATTCAGTATCTCCGCAATCTTTGTCTTTCTGACATTTAAATTTTTTGCTTCTAGTAAAACCTGTTTTTCCTCCAAACTAAAAGGTGAGGTCATAGCTAATGCATTAATAGTCTCATCTAAACTTTGTTTTTCTAAAGCCTTCCAATTAATGATGAAACCCCTTTTTTCAAACAATGATTTAAAATCTTTAAAAATAAGTTCTAAATCTGAAAATTTAAGATCTTCTTTTTTTTCATCTAGATCATGTAAATAATCATCAAAACTGACTTCAACTTCTCTGTAACTTTTATTATTATTAATTTCATTGATAATTTTAAACCTAATCAAACCTTTTAACTCAATTAGATAACGTCCATCATCAGTTTCTTTAAAACTGTTTATTTTGCCTAAACATCCAATTTTATGAAGAATAGGTAATTTTGTGTTATCAAAATTTTTCATAGTTTTTGGTTGTACCATTCCAATGAATTTCTCTGCTTTCATGCTTTCATTAACCATTTCTAAATATCTAGGTTCGAAAATGTTTAAAGGTACCGCGGTTTTTGGAAAAACAATAAAATTGCTCAAGGGGAAAATAGGTATAATTTTTGGAAGTTTCATAATTAAAATAAACTATATAATAATAATAAAAGTATTTAAAAGATTAAATATATGATTATTTGGCTATCATCATATCCTAAAAATGGAAACACATGGCTAAGATCATTAATAAGTGCTTACTATTATACAAATGATGGTCTTTTTTTGGGTGATAAACAATTACAAAATATTCAGCAATTTCCCACTAAAAAATATCTTAAAAATTTTGATTATAATTTAGAAAAACCTGGAGATACAGTAAAATACTGGGTTGAAGCTCAAGAAAGAATTAATTTAGATAATAAAATCAAATTTTTAAAAACACACAATGCTTTAGTAAAAATTGGTCAGAATGACTTCACAAATCGTAAAAATACACTTGGTGGAATATATATAGTTAGAGATCCCAGAAATGTTCTCGACTCTATGTCAAGGCATTTTCAAATTAATCATGACAAAGCTTTAAGTGTGATGCAAAATGAAAGTAATTATATTTATGATTTCAAAAAAAAAAAAGATTTTAGTGATTATCAATTTATTAGCTCATGGGAAAAAAATTATCAATCTTGGAAAAATAATAAGCTGGTACCTGTTAAATTCCTTAGATATGAAGATCTTCTTAAGGAGACTTTTTTTGTATTCAAGGAGATAGTAGAATTTATAGATAAAATAACAAATAATAAAAATGGATTTAGTAGAGAGAAGGCTAAAAATTCAGTACAAAGCACATCCTTTGAAAATTTAAAAAAAATAGAAGACAACAGTGGTTTTAGTGAGTCGATCATTGCTCGTGAAAATAAAAAAAACATTCCTTTCTTTCATTTGGGTCCCAAAAATGATTGGAAGAAAAATTTTGATGATAGGTTTAATCAAAAATTGAATGATATTTTTAAAAGAAATCTAATTGAATTGAATTATTTATAATTGAAATTTCTTGAAATTATAATTTACATTCTTTATATTAATTTGATTTTGCGGGCATAGCTCAGTGGTAGAGCGTCTCGTTGCCAACGAGAAGGTCGAGGGTTCGACCCCCTTTGCCCGCTCCATTATTAAAATATGAGTGATTTATTAGATAAAAAATGTGTACCGTGTGAGGGAGGAGCTAAAGCTTTTGATATTTCTGAAATCCATAAATATCAAAAAAAAGTTGATGGCTGGGAGATTATTCAAAATGATAAAAAAGTTTATTTTTTAGAAAAAAAATTTGAATTTAAAAATTTTTTAGAAAGTCAAAAATTTATCAATGAAGTTGGAAAAGTTTCTGAGGAAGAGGGTCATCATCCAGATATTTTTTTTGGATGGGGTTATGCTAAGATTAATATCACAACTCATGCAATAGAGGGTTTATCTGAGAACGATTTTATACTAGCTGCTAAAATTGATAATATAACTAGTGCCTAAAATGGCGAGTTTTTGAAAAAACCAAAACAGTATTTGTCTCGTTTGCAAATTTTATAATTTCTTTATCTCTTATTGATCCAGCGGGCTGTATTATTGCACTAGCTCCTGATTGAACTAATTTTTCTACTCCGTCAACAAATGGAAAAAAAGCATCTGATGCAGCTACTATTTCACTTTTGATTTTTGAAAACTTATTCATTTTATTTATTGCAATCTCACAACTATCTAATCTACTAGGTTGACCTGAACCGATGCCAATAGTGGATTTATTACTAGCAAGAACGATGGCATTTGATTTTGTGTATCTACAAACATTAAATGCAAATATTAAATTATCAAGCTGTGATTTACTTGGCTGTCTTTTTGAAACAACTTTAAAATTCTTAGTCGAAATTTTTTTTTTATCCTCTGACTGTACAAGTGTAAAATTATCTAAAGAGTTGAATTTCCATACTTCACTGAATGAAATTTTTGAGGAGTCTATTAGCCTTAGATTTTTTTTTGATTTTAATACTTTAAGAGCATTTTTATCAAAACCATTGGCCACAACTACTTCAAGAAAAATTTTATTTAGCATTAAAGCAAGTTTTTGAGTAACTTTATAGTTACACGAAACAATACCACCAAATGCACTTATTGGATCGGTCTCTAATGCAGACTTATAACTATCTAAATTATTTTTCAAAGCCGAGACGCCACAAGGATTTCCATGTTTAACGATAACTGTACCGGTGTTTTTTGGTAATGATTTTGAAATAGTAATTGCAGCCAAAATATCATTGTAATTATTATAACTCAAAATTTTTCCCTGTATTTGCTCTAATTTATTATTTTTATTTTGAGAATAGAAAGCACCTAATTGATGGGGATTTTCTCCGTACCTAAGATTTTCTATCAAATTAGTGTAAAGAATTTTTCTTTTTGGGAAATCGATATTGTTAAATTTATTGAAATAATTTGAAATTACGGCATCATAATACGCGGTTTCGCTAAAAGCTAACCTAGACATTCTTTCTCTAAATTTTAGAGAAGTACTACCTTTATTTTTTTTTAACTCATTTATAAGTTCTGAATATTGATCGGTAGAAGTTATTACAGCTACATCATTATAATTTTTAGCAGCAGCTCTGATCATAGTTGGTCCACCGATATCAATATTTTCTATTATTTTTGAATGGTTTTTTGTTTGTTCAATCGTTTTTTCAAATGGGTAGAAATTTACTATTACTAAGTCAATATTCTCAAAATTATTTTTTTTTATATCGCTCGAGTGAGATTTGTTACTCCTTTTGTTTAAAATTCCAGAATGTATTTTTGGGTGTAAAGTTTTGACTCTTCCATTAAGTATTTCCTTAAATCCTGTAAAATCTGAAACATCTATACATTTGAATTTAAGTTTCTTAATTACTTTAAATGTTCCACCAGAACTAATTATTTTGATATTATTTCTCCTCAATTCTTGTAATAAAGGCTTTAGATTAGATTTATCAGATAATGATATTAAAGCTGTTCTAATTTTTCTCATTATATCTTTTTAATTTCCCATTTAATGTTCTCTTCATTATTATTTAATATCCCAGATACAAAAATATTTTGGTTCTCAATATATGAATTTTTATCACCGAAGTATAATCCATTATCAATATTAATTTCGTAATTATCACAAGTAAATTTCCAACCTTCATCCTCTAATTCTATTAAAATAGATTTATTATCTTGAGTTTTCATTAATTTAATATTTGGTTCTAAATGAAATCGAATATCAAACTTGAAATTATGATTATTTTTTTTTCTTATAATCTTATCATTTCCAACAAATTTCATTTGCTCAGGAAAAAATTCAATATTTCTCTCATGAATCGATTTAAATTTTTTAAAATATCCATCATGAGCAGCATTAATTTTCCAATAATTTTTCTCACACACAGAATTTTTTTGAGTAATTTTTAAACCTGTTTTTAAAATTAACTTATCTTTCATTTTTGTAAATTTACACGAGGAATTATCATCAATTATTAAAGTGCTATGTGCAGCTGAAGATTTTGATATTTCATTAAGATTTTGATTATTTTTTTTATAATATCCACAATTGGTTATAAGTTTCTTTCCATTTGAAATTATTTCAAATGAAAGAGCGCCCGACTGGTAATCCTGAGTATATTTAGGATTTGGCGAAGATCCTGCATCCATTGCTATGCAAATTTTTTTATTCTTTAAAATTATGTAACCACCACAGTCTCTATTTTCATTTTTAAATTTATAACCAAGTCTTCTTAAGTAATGATCGAAATCTTGCGTATTAGACTTATTATTTCCATTAAACAAAAGGTCTGTGTTTATATTTTGTCTTATGTAAGAATAATTTTGTCCAAGATAATAAATATTTTCCTCTATGTGTTCTGGAACCACAGCTTGGGACTCTTTAAACCATTCTCTTATAATTATAAAATATTTTAAAAAAAATATTAGCTGGTTTATGTTTCGTGAGTTTGTAAAACCTTGGTTATCTATTGAGGAATTAGTAATTTTTTTTAGTAAGTTTAAACCAATATTTAAATAATTTTTCTCAATTTTGTAACATAATCCAGTCAAAATTATTGCAGAGCAACCAATTATTTTGTTTTCTAAATTTTTAGAGTTTTTTATTTCGTATAATAAATGATTTGTTTGTTTTTGAATCATGTGATCAAACATAGACCTATATTCTTTATCACTTTCATTATAAGAAAGTTGATGGTTAGATAACCATGAAATTATTCTTTTTGCAGTAATATTAAATTCCCAACTCTCTTTTTTAAATTTATTGTTTTTATTAATCCAATTTGAGATAACTTCTTGAACTGATTTTTTGGAAGATTTTAAATCAAGACTAAAAAACCAAAAAAAGTTATTTAATTTTTCAAAATCTTTAGGTTTAATTTGGTTATTCCAAACTGTCTCTAGTTCAAAATCTTCAATTTTATATTTCTTATTTTGATATTTGATTATTGATGAAAGTAAGTGGGGACTTGGTTTGTATATGAACTCATTATCAAAAGTTTTAGAAATCTTTTTTTCGTATAAACTTGAATTTTGATAAATACCTCTGAATTTTTTTTTTATTATTTCTGCAAACTCATTAAAAGTTTCAAAAAATCCATCTAACAGCATTCTACACTTCTTTAAGTGTTTCTATATTTTTTTTTATGTTTCCGTTGTTTTCTTTAAATATTGTAGTTCCTGATACAAGAATATTTGCACCTGCGTTTATTACATCTTTTGAATTTGAAAAATTTATTCCGCCATCTACTTCAATGTCATACTCATAATTTTGATCATCTTTAAGTTTTTTTAATAATTCAATTTTTTTAATAACGTCAGGAATAAATTTTTGCCCTCCAAAACCTGGATAAACACTCATGACTAGAATTAAATCAACATTTTTTAACTCATTTTCAATTATGTTAATCTCTGTATTTGGATTTAGAGAAATACCAACCTTTTTTTTAAAACTTTTAATATGTTTAATTGATTCTGCTAAATTATCAGTTGCTTCAGGGTGTATAGTAATTATATCAGCTCCCGCATCTGCAAAATCTTTTATATATTTATGAACAGGTGAAATCATCAAATGCACATCAAAGGTTAAATCTGAATACTTTCTAAGAGTCTTAATGACTGGAGGTCCTATAGTTAAATTAGGAACGAAATGACCATCCATTACATCAACATGTATCATATCTGCACCTGCATCCTCGAGTCTCTTAATCTCATTTCCTAATTGACTAAAGTCAGCAGATAATATTGAGGGGGAAATTTGTATTTTTTTCATAAATTGTTAAATCAACTAGTACCAAATTTTAAAATCTAATTTAATTAAAAAATTGATAAATTTGTCTTGAAATCTCACTTTCTAATGGAAATGACAACATACCCATTACTGAGTACCCCAGTATCCAAGGCATAAAGTAAAACCTTATCATGAAAAAAAACCAAGCAACATAAAGAGGTACAATCGGTTGTATGATAAAAGACGGAGTAATTGGTTTAAATAAGTTGATTAAAGGATTAGTAAATTTGACAAAGACTCTCATGAAAAAAAATTGAGAGTCCTCTCTTTGAAAAATATTCATTGCAACTCTTCCAATCAAAGTCCACATGATTACCCCAAGAATATAGTCAATTATATATACTAAAGGATGAAAGTTAGCCGACATTGAGAAATTTATATTGGAAAAAGATCGAAATTAAAAGGGGCGAAATTAATCGCCCCTTAAAAAGATTTATTTAGTGTTGTTTGCCAAGGATCGATTTACCAGCTGGTACACGAACCTCATCAACCATTTTCTGCGTTGCAGCGTTTGGTGCTTGAGTCATTAAACTCACTACAACCATAGCTACTAAGCTGACAGCTGAACCAAAGATACCAAACGTTAACTGAGTAATTCCTAAGAATCCACTTCCGCCTGTTCTTACCCAAATTAGGTAAGCAGCACCAGAAACTAGTCCTAAGAACATACCAGCAATAGCACCTTCTTTGTTAGCTCTCTTCCACCATACACCAAGTACTAGTGGGAAGAATAGTCCTGACATCGCAAAGTCAAAAGCCCAGATTACTGAACCTAAGATACCCTGGATCTCAAGAGCTGCGATTGTTGCTCCTGCAAAACCAATTACTACAAGTAATACCCTTGCAACAACTAGTCTCTTCGCAGTCTCAGCTTTTGGATCGATGATCTTATAGTAAACATCGTGTGAGATTGCGTTTGCAATTGCTAAAATCAAACCATCGGCTGTTGACATGGCAGCGGCCATACCTCCAGCAGCAACCAGACCTGAGATTACATATGGTAATCCAGCTATTTCTGGAGTCGCTAACACAACGGCTTTACCACCCATGAAAAACTCGTTTAATTCAAGAGTTCCATTTCCGTTAAAGTCGCTTACAAACATTAAGTTTGCTTGGTTCCAGTTTTGATACCAATCTATCGATTGAACTTCAGCTATTGATTTACCGATAATACCTGTTGGTAGTGACGGATCAATCAATGACAACTTAGATAGTGTCGCCAACATTGGAGCAGAAGAATAAAGTAGGAAGATAAAGAATAATGACCAACCTACTGATTTTCTAGCTGCTTTTACACTTGGAGTAGTAAAATATCTCATCATAACGTGAGGCAATGAAGCTGTTCCCATCATCATCGCTAACGCTAATGAAATAAATGCCCAAGGTGTTGCGTTCACCGCTGAGTGAGCTTTAGTTATTCCAGCCAAACCTTTTGGTACTTCTTTTAGATTTTCAGCAGAGTTTTTAACAAAACCAAACTGAGCCTCTAATTCAGCTATTCTAGAAACTTCGTCAGCTAACATGAAGTGAGGGAAGAAACCCGCACCCATTTTGTTACTGATCCAGAATACTGGTAATAAGTAAGCTATGATTAGTACGATATATTGAGCTACCTGTGTCCAAGTTACCCCTCTCATACCACCAAGCATTGAACAAAGTAAGATACTTATAAGTCCAACGTATACAGCGTATTGGAATGGAATATCAAGTGCAACAGATGCAATTGTACCTGTGGCGTTAATTTGTGCAGTCACGTAAGTAAATGAAGCAACAGTTAAAACTACTACCGCCATAAATCTACTTAAATTACCACCGTATCTTGTACCAATAAAATCTGGAACTGTGTAACAGCCAAATTTTCTTAGGTAAGGTGCTAAAAGTGATGCAACTAATACATATCCACCAGTCCAACCTACAAGTAGTGCCATATAACCGTAACCCTTAAAGTAAATACCACCTGCCATTGCAACGAATGATGCACCAGACATCCAGTCTGCTGCTGTCGCCATTCCGTTGAACACGGTTGGTACTTGTCTTCCAGCTACGTAATACGCATCAGCTTGAGCTGTACGTGATAGATAACCTATTATAGCATAGATGGCTACCGTGAAGGCAACGAAACAAATACCAATTGTTTTCGCTGTCATACCCATCTGCTCGGCAATTGACATAATGATTATGAAAGCTAAAAAACCACCTGTATAGATTCCATAAACCTTAGGTAAATTGTCTATAAAATTACCTTTAATCATTAGTCATCTCCTCTTTCACTAAAGCCGAACTCTTCATCAATTTTTTCTTGTCTATTCGCAAACCAGAAAATTAGTAGTACGAAAATTCCAAGAGAACCTTGACATGTGAACCAATAAGTTAACGGATAACCAAATGGTCCCGTAACTTCGTTCATTTCAGCCCCGAATAGGAAGATGCCAATTGAGAAAACAAACCAAATTGCTAACGTCATCATTAGCAAACCCTTGGATTTTTCCCAGTGTTGTTCTTGTTTTGACATTTATACCTCTCTCTTTTTAGTTATAACTGGCGAAAACCATAACCATTATGAAATAGATTTAAAGTGTTAAAATTGGTAAATTTACTGGCCTTTTCTAGTTATAAGTGTCAAAAATAGGGCTTTTTATGGGGAAATACAAATTAACGTGGAGAGACTTAACTTGGCATGATTTTAAGACTTATCTTTTTGCCATGTTCAAAGCTTTTATTCCAAAGGGGAAAATTAGCAATTTGGATGAACTTGAAACTTTTATTCAAACAAAATCTGCTTGGGTGAGTCAGGTTACTCTTTATGGTTATCTTAAAACGAGGATGGGAACTAGGTATGTTCTTCATTTTGAGAATGATACTTTTATGGATTCAGTGAACTTGGCTAAGTGGAATATTTATGCGGTTGCCCTTCAAGATCTTACTTTGTTTACATTTTCAAAATTGAAAGCGAATTTTAATTACCAAGACACAGAGAAAGCAAAAGAAATTTTTTTAAAAATTTTAGATGATGAAACTTCAAATAAAATGCCAATTGATATTATAGAAAATGCAAAAAAAAATTTTGATGAAAGAATACAAAATATTAATTGGGATGATCATCATAATGATTTACCATTCAATCCTAGCGCTTTATCTTTATATAAGTGGGCACCAATTGCAGAAGATTTAAAAACTTTAGATCGCAAAATAGTTCTAAACTCTGTCATTTTAAAATGGGATGTTGTAAAAAAAGAGTTTAATGAAAGAATAAAATTTTAGATATTTTTTCTATTTTCAACTAAACTATCGACTACACCTGGATCAGCAAGGGTAGTTGTGTCACCTAGTTGTCCATGCTCGTTTGCTGCAATTTTTCTTAAAATTCTTCTCATAATTTTTCCAGATCTTGTTTTTGGAAGCCCTGGGGTAAAATGAATTAGATCTGGTGTTGCCAAAGGCCCTATTTGTTTTCTTACCCAAAGCTTTAGTTCTCTATCCAAATCGCCCGTTTCGGTCTCGCCAGCGTTTAAAGTAACATAACAGTACAACCCATTTCCTTTGATATCATGAGGATATCCAACTACTGCAGCTTCGGCTACTTTTGGATGCGCAACAAATGCGCTTTCTATTTCAGCGGTACCAAGGTTATGACCAGAAACAATAATTACATCATCAACTCTACCAGTTATCCAATAGTAACCATCTTTATCTCTTTTACATCCATCTCCAGTGAAATATTTTCCATCAAATTGAGAAAAATATGTATCAATAAATCTTTGATGATCGCCATATACTGTTCTCATTTGACCAGGCCAAGATTGAGCTATACAAAGTCTACCTTCACCTTCACCTTTTATTTCTTTGCCATCTTTATTCACTAACACTGGTTTAATTCCATAAAAAGGTTTTGTTGCTGAACCAGGTTTAAGTGGAATTGCTCCAGTTTGTGGCGCTATTAAAATTCCTCCAGTCTCCGTTTGCCACCATGTATCAACTATTGGACATTTTGAATTCCCAACAGTTTTATAATACCACATCCATGCTTCTGGATTTATGGGCTCTCCAACAGTTCCTAATAGTTTTAGGGATTTTCTTGAGGTTTTATTAACCGGACCATCACCTTCTCTCATCAAAGCTCTTATAGCTGTTGGTGCTGTATAAAACGTATTAACTTTATATTTGTCTACTATCTGCCACCATCTCGAGCTGTCTGGATAATTTGGAACACCCTCAAACATAATAGTAGTTGCACCATTAGCTAACGGTCCATAGATTATATAGCTATGACCAGTTACCCATCCTATATCTGCTGTACACCAATAAATATCATTTGGTTTATAATTAAAAATATACTGATGGGTCATAGATGCATAAACCATGTAACCCCCAGTAGTATGAAGAACCCCTTTAGGTTTTCCAGTTGAGCCAGATGTGTAAAGAATAAACAAAGGATCTTCAGCATTCATTTCTTCAGGTTCACAATGATTTGGGACATCTTTAATCAAGTCATGATACCAAACATCTCTATCCTGATCCCAGTAAACATAATTGCCAGTTCTTTTAACTACAATGCATTTTTTTACATTTGGGCAATTAGATAAAGCTTCATCAGTCGTAGCTTTTAAAGGAATAGTCTTGCCTCCCCTTACACCCTCATCGGCAGTAATTATATATTCTGATTTACAATCATTCACTCTTCCTGAAATTGAATCTGCGGAAAAACCTCCAAAAATAATCGAGTGTATTGCACCTATTCTAGCACAAGCCAACATTAAAATTGCGAGCTCAGGGATCATTGTCAGATAAATAGTTACCCTATCTCCCTTTTGAATTCCAAGTTTTTTTAGACCGTTTGCTGCTTTTGAAACTTTTTGATGTAATTGTTTATAAGTAATTTTTTGATTATCTTTAGGGTCGTCTCCAACCCAAATTATTGCAGTTTTATCTTTCTTGTCCTTCAAATGACGGTCGATGCAATTGGCAGATGCATTGAGTGTACCATCTTCAAACCACTTAATTTTAACTTCGTCTTTACTATATTTGACGTCTTTTATTTTTTTATAAGGTTTAATCCAATTAATTCTTTTTCCCTCTTTTTTCCAAAAGGCATTATTATTTTTAATAGATTCAGAATATTTTTTTTGATATTGAGATTTATTTGCTAGGCTTCTTTTCACCCATTCAGGTTTAGTTTTAATAATTTGATCGTTAGACGATGTTTTATCGACAATTTTTTTTGCAGATCTTTTAATAGATGTTTTTTTAGTTTTTGTGGTTCTTTTTATTTTTCTTCTTTTTTTTGAAGATTTTTTTTTCTTTCTCTTTTTGGTTTTTTTCTTTTTTGATTTCTTTTTTTTTGGCATTTTTATTTATATTTACTCATTTTATTTAAAATCTTCCAGCTTTTAGAGTCAATAGGCATTACAGATAATCTACTTTGTTTAATTAAAGATAAATGGCTTAAATCCTTGTTTTTTTTTATTTTCTCTAAAGATACAGGATTATCAAGTTTTTTCAAAAATTTAACAGTTACTGCAACAAATTTTCCCGATTTGTCTGTTTTATCAATGTAATGTTCTTTAATAACTTCTACTATTCCAACAATTTCTTTTCCAATATTAGAATGATAAAAAAAACACTGATCACCCTTTTTCATAGTTTTTAAATTCTTAGCTGCTTGATAGTTTCTTACACCGTCCCAGGGCGCTCCTTTTTCACCAGCTTTTTTTTGTTCTTTAATCGACCAAACATCAGGTTCTGACTTAAGTAACCAGTATTGCATTATAATTTTACACCTGCTCCTTTTAAGAAATTAGCATTTTCATCTAATGGCCACCTAGGTTTTGCTGGATAATTTAAATCATTGAATTGATTTAATTTAAATTTTTCTAAGCCTACCATCCCTATCATTGCAGCATTATCACCGCAGAGTTCTATTGGTGGAAATATACTTTCATAATTTTTCTCTTTACATAGATTAATTAACATAGATCTAATTTTTTTATTAGCTGCAACACCACCGGCAACAACAAAAATTTTTTTTTTAGGATTATTTTGTTTCTCAAATTCTAAAAAGGCAATCTTTGTTTTTTTATTCAGGATTTCAATTATTGTTTTTTGAAACGAGGCTGCTAAATCAAACTTATCTTGTTCTGTTTTTATATTTTTTGATATTTTCAAGACGGCTGTCTTTAGGCCTGCAAATGATAAGTTACAACCCCCTCTATTAATAATTGGCTTTGGTAACTTATATTTTTCAGAATCTCCCTTATCAGCAAGAACTTCAATTTTGGGTCCACCGGGAAATTCTATTCCTAATAACTTTGCGGTTTTATCAAATGCTTCACCTAAAGCATCATCTATAGTAGTGCCTAATCTTTTATAATTTCCAAGCCCTTTAACATTTAAAAACTGTGAGTGTCCACCTGAAATTAATAAAAATAAATACGGATAATTTAACCCTGAATTAATTCTTGGACTTAAAGCGTGGCCTTCTAAATGATTAATTGCAATAAATGGTTTTTTAATTAAATTAGCAAAAGCTTTACCAAAACTTAAACCGACCGATAAGCAAACAACCAATCCTGGCCCAGCCGTTGCAGCAACTGCATCTATTTCGTCTATTTTTTTTCCACTTTCATCCAAAGCCTTTTGGACAATCAAATCAATTTTTTCTAAATGGGATCGGGCAGCAAGTTCAGGGACAACTCCACCAAATTCTTTATGAACTTCTGTTTGGCTAGAAATAATATTAGAGAGAATTATTGGTATTCCTTGCTCATTTTCTGAAATTAAAGACGCTGCAGTTTCATCACAGCTAGTTTCTATTCCAAGAATTAAGGGTTTTTTATTCATACAAATAGTTTTTAATAATTGTACAATCCCAATACAAGTAAGAAATGATTTTTTTATGAAAAAGAAAATAACAATTGGGTCTCGAGGAAGCAAGTTAGCATTATTATATGCTCAAAAAGTAAAAGAGAAAATTATTGAGGCAACGAGATTTATTGATCAGGATGTAAATATTAAAAAAATTTCCACTAAAGGGGATGAGATACAAGATATAAGATTATCTGATGTTGGTGGCAAAGGTTTGTTTTCAAGTAGTATCGAGCAAGAACTTCAAAAAAATAATATTGATATAGCGGTTCATGCACTTAAAGACATGCCAGCAATTGAGACTAATGGTCTTTTAACAGATACATTTCTTGAAAGAACTGATGCGAGAGAAATCGCAATAATTAATGGAAATAAAAAATTTAAAGATTTAAAACAAAATGCTGTTATTGGAACATCCTCATATAGGCGACAATTTCAAATTAAAAAGATAAGGCCAGATGTTAATTGTAAACTTATAAGAGGCAATGTTGACACTAGAATAAGAAAATTAGCAGATGGTGAGTATGATGCGATAATTTTATCTTATGCTGGAATAAAGTACCTGAATTTAGAAGATAAAATTTCAGAAATTTTTTCTATTGAGGAAATAATTCCAAGTGCAGGACAAGGTATAATTGCTATACAGTGTAGAGAAAATGATGAAGATATGATTTCAATGTTAAAAAAAATTAATCATAAAGAGACTTATAAAAGAGCACATGCTGAAAGAAATATTCTAAAAATTTTAGAGGGAGATTGTGAAACAGCAGTTGGAATTTATTCTGAAATAGATGAAAACAAAATTACAGTAGAAGCTGAGCTTTTCTCATTGGATGGTTCACAAAGATTTTATGAAAAAAAATCCGACAAATTAGAAAATTTTAGAGAACTTGGAAATGAAATTGGTCAAATTTTAAAAATAAAATCGAATAATACTTACAAAAGGTAAAATGCATATTCTATTAACCAGACCTCTAGAAGATTGTTCTGAAATGATCATTAAATTTCAGTCTCTCGGTCATAAGGTTTCACATTTACCCTTATTATCAATAAAAAAGATTCTACATGAAGAAATAGATCTTTCTAAGTTTAAAGGTATTATTTTTACAAGTTCTAATGCTGTAAGATTTTTAAATTTAAACGGAATAGATAAAAATATAAAATGTTTTTGTGTAGGAAATGCAACTGAACAAGAAGCAAGAGGCCATGGTTTTTCCAATACAATTGCTGCAGAGGGAAACGTTCTAAATTTGAGAGAATTGATATTGCAGAATTTTGATAAAACTGAGGGTAAATTAATTTATGTAAGTGGAGAAAACATTTCAGTGGATCTTGATAATCAACTGCAAAATGAGGGATATGAAGTTAAACGATTGATAAACTATGAAACTGTACATAATGAAAAATTTGATAATGATTTTATCGATAAGTTAAAACTTGATATGCCTGATATGGTTTACGTTTATTCACAAAATAGTGCATCAAGTCTTTTAAAGTTCATAAAATTTAATCAGCTAGAAAGTCTTTGGATGAGTACTAATTTGATGTGTATAGGTGAAAAAACATCAGCTAAATTAAATGAAATTAAGTGGAAAAAGATATTTCTTTTTAATCCTGGAGAAGAAGAATTTTTGTTATATAAAATTTAATTATGGAAATAATAAATAATTTTTCCGAAGTCTTTTTATCAGTCTGGAACAGAGGGATTCTAGGAGTAGATATTTTTCAAATATTAATTGGTATTGGAATATTTTTAATTTTTTTAATATTTAGGGGATTAATAAGTAAACTTATTATTAAAAAATTAGAAATAATTTCTAAAAGAACTACTAATAAATTAGATGATACTTTTGTGTCTGCATTGATTGGACCAGCAAGATTTTTACCAATCGTTTTGGGTTTTTTTATAGCAAGTTATTATATGACTTTTTCTATTGAAGGTAGAGAAGTTGTTGACACAATAAATAGAACCTTAATAACAATTTTAATCTTTTGGGTGATACATCAAATTATTGAACCTGTGTCTTATATTTTAAGTGGACTTGATAAACTTTTAACAAGAGAGTTAATTGGATGGATTATTAAATCCTTAAAAATACTAATTTTTATTTTAGGTCTAGCTGCTGTATTAGAACTTTGGGGAATAAAGATAGGACCAATTATTGCTGGTCTTGGTTTATTTGGTGTTGCAGTGGCTTTGGGCGCCCAAGATTTATTTAAAAATTTAATTTCAGGTATTTTAGTTCTAGTTGAAAAAAGATTTAAAATAGGTGATTGGATATTAGTCGAGGGAATTATAGAAGGTATAGTTGAAAAAATCGGGTTCAGATCAACAACAATAAGAAAGTTTGATAAATCTCTTGCAATTATTCCTAACTTTCAATTTGCTGAAAATGCAGTTGTAAATGTTAGTGAAACTTCAAATTGGTTAATAAGTTGGATTATAACTCTTCAATATGACACAACAGTTGATCAATTAAAAACTATAAGAAATGAAATTGAAGATCATATTCAAAAAAGCGAGGACTTTAACACAAGCATAGGCATTGCGGTGAGGGTTGACAAATTTTCTGATAGTTCAATTGATATGTATGTTCGTTGTTTTACTAAATCAGACAGTTGGAATGAGTGGTTATCGGTTAAAGAGAAATTAGCAATTGAAATAAAAAAGATTGTTGAAAAAAACAAAGCGTCTTTTGCATTCCCAAGTTCATCTATTTATATAGAAAAAAAATGATAGCCATTTTTTATTTAGCTTTACAAATATTAAAGCTTTATTCCTACGTAGTAATAGCCAATGTAATTATAAGCTGGTTGGTTGCTTTTAATGTTTTAAATACACAAAATAGATTTGTTTATTCAATTTTAGAATTAACATATCGTTTGACAGATCCTATACTTAATAAAATTAGACGTTTTTTACCTAATTTAGGATCCTTAGATATCTCACCCATTATATTACTTCTATTGATTTGGTTTATAGAAATGTGTATGAAGCTCTACATCGCACCTTTAATTTTTTAAAACTTATGATTCTAATTGATGGAAAAAAAGCAGCAGCTGAATTAAGAGAAGAACTTAAACAAGAAGTAGCTGAATTAAAAAATAAGTATAATAAAGTGCCAGGTTTAACGGTGATTTTGATCGGAGATCTTACCCCTAGTCAAATATATGTAAGAAACAAAGAGAAATCAGCAAAAGAGGTTGGTTTAAAGTCTGATGTAATTAAATACCCAGACTCTGTGGAAGAAAAAGTTATTTTGGATAAGATTAATGATCTCAATAAAGATAAGAGCGTTTCAGGTATTTTAGTTCAGTTACCTTTGCCAAAACATATCGATAAACAAAAAATTATTGAGGCTATTCATCCATCTAAAGACGTTGATGGATTTCATCCTATGAATGTTGGCAATCTTTCTTCAGGTTACGAGAGTTCCGTGCCTTGTACTCCACTAGGCTGTTATTTATTAATTAAAAAAATTGAGCCAAACTTAAGTGGAAAAAAAGCAGTTGTAGTTGGAAGATCTAATCTAAATGGAAAACCGATGACACAGCTTCTTTTAAAAGAAAATTGTACGGTAACAATTACTCACTCAAAAACAAAAGATCTCAAGGCTGAATGTTTAGAAGCAGATATTATTATAGCTGCTGTCGGTATTCCTGAACTTGTTAAAGGGGATTGGGTTAAAAAAGACACAATTGTAATTGATGTTGGAATTAATAAAACAGATAAAGGTATTGTTGGTGATGTTGCATTTGATGAAGTTTCAAAAAATGCTAAAGCTTTAACACCAGTTCCAGGTGGAGTTGGACCAATGACAATCGCTTGTTTATTAAAAAATACTGTAGAGTGTTTCAAAAGATCGCAACTTTAAAGTTACAACCCATTAAATTTTTTGATATTTTGAGGTGTGAAGAAACCTAAATATCCATATAGAATTGCAATTGTATTCTTAATTTTAACAGTTCCTACTATTGGAGCAACCCAATTGGGCTGGTACTTATATGATCAACAAACAGGTTTTGATTATGGTATGATTGTTGGAACATTTTCAGTTATATATGCAGCTTGGCTAATGTATGAAAAAAATTGGAGAGAAGAGGATGATGATTAAGTAATGGAAAAATTAATTTTTTTTGGACTGGTAATTCCTATTTTATTCTTTGTCTTATACTTAGGGACGAGAGCTATCATGAGCGGTGTTAGCGCAAAACAAGCTAACCAAGCTAACAAAGATGAAAATGACACAGATGACAATAATGAGGAGTCTAACACTGATAAATCTTTAAGTAATGAATTAGAAAAATTGAATGCACTAAGAGAAAGCGGTGTATTAACTCAAGAAGAGTTTGAAAAGGCAAAAAATAAATTATTAAATAATTAAAGATTAAGTTGTTCTTGTTAAAAGTAATAAAGTTGCACCAGCTATAAATATCAAAATACCTAAAATTTCAATAAAAGTTATTTTTTCTTTAAAAAGATATTTAGATGAGATGTAACTAAAAAATATTTCAATTTGACCAACAGCTCTTACGAAAGATGCTTGAATTAAAGTGAAAGCAAAAAACCAGGATAGTGTCGCTAAAAAACCAGCTAAGCCAGTCAAGCATATTTCAAATTTATTATCAAAAAATTTTTTGAATTCCGATTTTTCAAAAATTATTAGATATGCAGTAATGATTATAGTTTGAATTACTAAAGCAAAAAAAACTGTAGTAAGCGCTTTATCAAAATTAGAGGAAAAATTTTCTAGTGTTAGTGCAGCTGCCCTAAAATATACAACACTGAGACCCAGTAAAAGTCCTGCTCCCAATCCAATAAGTGTTACTCTTGAAAAAAAATTTTTAAAAAATAATTTATAATCTTTGATCGAAATAATAATAACCCCAAGTGTTGCAATTATTATTCCAAAAACACCAAGCAAATTTAATTTATCTTTTAATATGATATATTCAAAGATCGCAATTTGAATAACTTCCGTTTTACTTAGTGAAGTACCGACAACAAAATTCGAAAATCTAAAAAGGTATAATAACGTTATTGTAAAAGTAACTTGTAAAATAGATCCTAAAAAGGTGAAAAAAATAAAGTTAGTTTGATCTAGAATATCTGAAATGATACCAAAATCATGAAAAAGAAAAAATAATATAAATGCAAATGGTAATGCGAAGGCAAATCTTACATAAGCAGAAGCAACCAATGATAAATTTTTATTTAATTTTTTCTGTAAAGAAGTTCTTAGATTTTGAAAAAAAGCTGCTAAAATTGTAAAAACGACCCAATTCATAAATTTATTTAGATATAATCTTTTATTCGAATTAAGTGGTTACTTATATCTAAAAAACTAGTTTTTCTCCATCAGCCAGAGAGCGTCTTCTCCTAAAAAGTAAATTTTTCCGTTATCTGGATGGACTTGTATATCTCTTATTCTTCCAATTTTATTTTTAAATATGATTTCCTCTTTTACATTAGATAAGTCGTCAAATATTAATTTTCTCAAGGATTTATCTTTAAGTGAAGTAATTAAAGCATGGCCATTCCATTCACTAAACTCTTTTCCTTTGTAAATTGTTATCGCACTTGTTGCTATGGATGGCACCCAATATTGTATCGCTTTTGTAAAACCTGGCTTCCATTTAGGACCGATAGGAATACCTGAATAGTTTGTCCCTCCCCAACCTAAAATTTTCCATCCATAATTTTCACCTTTCTTTGCTTCACCAAACCAATCTCCTCCTCTTGCTCCATGATTACTCATATAAATTTTTTCATCAAATGGTGATAAAGTTAGACCTTGAGGATTTCTAATACCTATTTGATAAATTTCGGGCAACCAATCTGATTTACCCTGAAATTTTGGATTATCTTTTGGGATACTTCCATCAATATTTACTCTAATGATACTACCAGGATGCTTTGTAGGATCTTGTGCAATCATACCTTGACCTCTTTCACCAGCAGACGCGAAAAGATAACCATCTTTGATCGCCAACCTTGATCCAAAGTGATATCCAGAGTCAATAGGTGGATTTGCTTGGAAAATATTTTTAAAGATTAAATCTTTTTCATTAAATTTCGATCTTGCTATTGAGGTACTAGTTTTCCAATTTCCTCTATTTTCGGTATAAGAAATATATACAAAATCATCTTTATAAAGAATATCTAATAAACCACCCTGTCCATGCTCTAAATAATTAAGATTGTGATTTAATGAAGAAATTTTTTTAGTATTTAGATCTATTAGTTTAATTTTTCCACTTTTTTCGGTAATTAATAATTCTGTATCACTAATAAAAGTAGATCCCCATGGACCTTTTAAATTTACAATCTTCTTAAATTTTAAATTATCAGCAAATGAATAATTTATAAAAAGTGTAAATAAAAAAATTGTTACAAACGTTCTTTTCACTTCAAGAAAGTTTTGATCTACCACCATCAACAGCAATGATTTGACCTGTAACCCAAGAACTGTCGTCAGTGATAAGAAATTTTGCAAGAGAGGCAGAGTCCTTACCTTCACCTAATCTTTTTAAAGGATGAGCTTTAGCTATACCATCTGCTAATGCTTTATTTTTTAACATTGGCTCAGCAATTTTCGAGTTAGTCAAACTAGGCGCAATACAGTTCACTCTTATATTAGGAGCAAATTCCGCTGCTAAAGAAACAGTTAAACCCTCTACAGCAGCTTTAGTAGAAGCAATTATAGCGTGATTTGTAAAACCTCTTTGAGCTGCAACTGTGGAAAATAAAACTACCGAACCTTTATTCTTTTTTAAACTATCCTGGTAGCCTTTTATCACTTCAACTGCTGAATATAAATTTAATTTCATACACTTATTAAAATCCTGCTCATTGACCATTCTTAAAGGTTTTAAATCAATTGAACCTACACAGTAGGCAATTCCTTTTACATCAGAAATATCATTTTTAACCTTTTCCACAAATCCATCCTGCAAAACATCGGCTATTGTAAAACTACAACCCAATTTCTCAGAAATATTTTTTGTTTCATTTTCATTTCTGCCAACTAAATGAACTGAATTTCCTGAATTTACTAATTGTTCGGCTAAACTAGATCCGATTGAACCTGTCGCACCAAGAATAAGATATTTTTCTGACATAAAAATTTTTATTAGTTATATTTAATTATGAAGTTATTTTTTATACTGGGCAATCAATTATTTCCATCAAAATACTTGGATCGCTTCAAAAAAGACCACCTAATTTTTATGGCAGAGGATTATCAATTATGTACTTATGAAAAACATCATAAAAATAAGATACTTCTCTTTTTGTCATCAATGCGTTCACATGCGGAAAACCTCAGAAAAGATAAGTTTAAATTAGAATATTTTAAAATTGAGGATAAAGAATTTAAAGATGATTATTTAAAAAAATTAAAAAAAGTAATTAATTCAAAAAAAATAAAAGAGATTTCAAGTTTTGAAGTCGAGGATAAATTTTTTGAGAAAAAAATTAATCATTTCGTAAAAAAAGAAAAGATCAAATGGAATATCGTTCAAACTCCGATGTTTTTGAACTCAAGAGACGAATTTAAACAATATTTATCTAAATCAAAAAAACCTTTCATGGCAACTTTTTATAAGGAAGTGAGAAAGAAATCTGGAATATTAATGGGTTCGGACGGAAATCCTATTGGAGGTAAATGGAGTTTTGATGAAGATAATAGAAATAAGTTACCAAAAAATATTTCTATTCCAAAGTTTCCTAAAATTAATGAAACAAATCATACAAAAAAATTAAAACCCATTATTGAAAAACTATTTAAAGATCATCCAGGAACAACCGAAAATTTTTGGTTTGCCACAGAGCACAATGATGTGGTCAAATTATTGAATTTTTTTATTAAAGAAAAATCTAATTTATTTGGTGATTATGAAGACGCAGTAGATCAAAAAGATAATATCTTATTTCACAGCGCTTTAAGTCCTTATATCAACCTAGGTTTAATCACACCTGAATTTATTATCAAAAAAGTTTTAGATTTTCATAAGAGTAAAAAAATTAGATTAAATTCTCTAGAAGGTTATGTTCGTCAGGTTATAGGATGGAGAGAATTTATGAGAGGAATTTATCAAAGTTACTCAAATGAAATGGAAACTGGAAATTTTTTCAAACAAAATCGTAAAATGAAAAAGTCATGGTATGACGGAACAACTGGTTTACCTCCACTAGATTACGCAATTAAAAATGCTTTAAATTATGGATGGTCTCATCATATTGAAAGATTAATGATTTTATCAAACATCATGAATCTTTGTGAGATCAAACCAGTGTTTGTTTATAAATGGTTTATGGAGATGTTTGTCGACTCCTCAGATTGGGTAATGGTACCCAATGTTTATGGTATGGGGTTATTTAGTGACGGGGGAATTTTTGCAACCAAACCATACATTTGTGGATCAAGTTATTTTATGAAAATGATGGATTTTAAAAAAGGAGAATGGTGTAACACGATGGACGGACTTTATTGGAGATTTATAGATCGTAATAGAAAGTTTTTTTTAAAAAATCCAAGACTTTCAATGATGGTAAGAATATTTGATAAAATGAAAGTGGATAGAAAAAAATTAATTTTGTCGGCTGCAGATAAATTCATTAAAGAAAACACAGTTTAGTGAAAAAAGAAAATTTACCAATTAAGGTTTGTCCAATATGTCAAAGACCATTTAAATGGAGAAGGAAATGGAGACTCAATTGGGAAAAGGTTAAGTATTGCTCAAAAAAATGTTCATCAAAAAAATGAAAAATCTTACTCGATATTTGATTTTAATTTTTTTTGTAATTCTTACAAATAATACTCGTGCAGAATTTTTTGAGGATCTATCAAAAATTATTGAAAATAATGAAAAAAGGCTCAGCTATGGTATCTCAGTAACAGATTTTAATATGGATGGAAATTATGAGTTTTTAGTAACAGGATTTGGTTATCCTAACTTGGCTTTATCTTTTCAGGATGGAAAATTAAAGAATCTAAATCAGCAAAAAATTTTTTCAGATACTTTAAAAAGAACTATAGGAGTTGCTGCGTGTGATATCGATAAAGATGGCTTTGAAGAAATTTACTTTCTAAATACAGATACATATAGTGGGGATAAAAAATATTCAGATAGATTATTAGATATAGAAGATAATAATTATTTTGATTTATTCGAATTAGAAAAAAATAAAGAAAACCTAAATTTAACAGCAGGAAGATCTGTAGTTTGTGTAGATAGAAAGGGAGATGGTGAATATGGAGTCTATGTAGCAAATTACGGAGGCCCAACCAGATTTTATGAGATTGAAGATGAATTGATTAAAGATAAGGCTCAGAGTTTAAATCTTGATAATATCACTGGTGGAAGAGCAGTGGTATCAGGACATATCTTGTCAGATAGAGCAGATATTTTTGCAGCAAATGAGAGGGGAGCAAATTATCTTTATAAAAATAATAATGGAAATTTTGAAGATGTAGCATTTGATTATAGAGTAGATGATGCAATCCAAAATGGGAGAGGTACAGCTTTATCAGACATATATTACCGAGGCAGATTAGATATTCTGAGTGGTAATTGGCTTGGATATCATAGAGCCTGGGTTTTGGAAAAAAACGAATTTAAAGACATAGGAAATAAAGATTTTGATAAACCTTCTAGAATTAGAACAATTATTTCTGCAGATTTTGATAACGATGGTTTTGATGAAGTTTTTATGAACAATATAGCAGAACCAAATAAATTATTTCGTATTAACGATGATGGAAAATTTGAACAGATAAATTTTCAAGTTGGTCTCGAAGTTAATGGGTATGGAACTGGGGCAGCTGTTGCAGATATTGATAATGACGGAGTTTTAGAATTGTTAGTTGCTCGTGGTGAAAGTAAAGAACAACCATTAACTTTGTATAAAGCAAAAGTTGACAAAGGAAATAAATACCTAAGAATTAAACCATTAAATAAATATGGTGCCCCGGCGAGAGGAGCTACGGTAACATTAATAACAAATAAAAGAAAGCATTCCAAAACTATTGATGCAGGATCTGGTTACTTATGCCAAATGGAGCCTGTGGCACATTATGGAATTAGAAAAAACGAAAAAAATTTTAAAGTAGAGATTAAATGGACCAATGGAACAAAAAAATTATTCAATGTAACTGAGTTAAATCAAACAATTACTGTAAAACAAAAATGAAAAAATTTTTAAATCTTTTTTTGATTATATTTTTAATATTATTTCAGCTTAAATCATTCGCTGAAGAAAAAAACTATCACAAGGAGCTTATTACTGATTGGTCAAGAATATTCCCTGATAAAAATAGAAATGCGGCAGGACCAAAGTTTTTTAAATATATTATAGATAAAAAAATCACTTATAAAGATTTTATTGAATTTAATAAATTATACTGCGCGGTTTCTGGATCTTTGATTGATCCAAATAGCGACCCAGAATTTTTATTTATTGAAGAAACTAAAACTCAAAAAAAAATTTGTGGAAATTATTATAGATGTTGTGTTCCATGTTCATGTGATCTTATGAAGTACTCTGAAACTCAAAAAATGAAATATGAATTTAAAGATGGCTTGAAGGAATTTTATGTTTTAACTATCAAAAACCCTTGTGATAAACAGGATTTTCCAAACAGAGTAAATAAAGATTATTTTTGTGATGGTAAAAAAATTAATATATCAGAGGTTTATAGTCTTGATGATCGAATAGTTATAGGTTTGTTGCATAATGGAAAAAGTTGTGAAAAAGATGAAATAGATTTTGTTAAAAGCCATCAAGTTACTGGTAGGTATTGTAATTTAAGAAACAATACACCTTTAGAAAATTTAGATGCTGGCATGGGTGATATTTTCATAAAATTGGCAAGATAAATTTTGTATACTAATTTTAAAAACTCATATGAGCAAAAAAAGAAAAAAATTAAAGAAGAAAAATCCAATGGCAAAATTATTAAGCTCACCAATGCTCAGAAATAAAATAGTAAAAAATAAAAAAAAAATTTATAATAGAAAAAAATTCAAGCTGGAAAACGAATAAAAAGTATGAATAATAAAATTTTTGAATGGGCAGGAGTTATAACTGCAATACTATATTCATTATTTGTAGCTATGAATATTGGTATAGAATTTTTTGGTTTTTGTTTGTTACTTATTTCCGCAATTTTAATTGGAATTTGGGCCTATAGGGGTGGTCACAGAGGAATATTATTTTTGCAATTCTTTTATGCTACAGCAGGAATTATCGGGATGTTTAGGTGGTTTTAATTAAAAGTTGTAATTATTTTAGGAATATAATTTTTAAAATTAAAAAAACCTTTATTACAATACTGCCATGAATATTGATCGAGTTTTCTATATAAAAAATCTATTTTTAAATTATTTAAATTTAAATAATCCAGGTTTTCACCGACTGTTGGATA
Source organism: uncultured Pelagibacteraceae bacterium (assembly GCA_902597725.1). Lineage (GTDB taxonomy): Bacteria > Pseudomonadota > Alphaproteobacteria > Pelagibacterales > Pelagibacteraceae > Pelagibacter. Next base: position 4,334 of record CACJYQ010000009.1, on the reverse strand, counting down.
TAACGCTATAATTTTTTCGTTTATATTTTTAATCTCACTTATGTCTACCACTTCACAAGTGATAGAATTATTTTCTAATCTTTGTTTTTGATCATCTACTAAAAGAGCTTTAAATTTAATAACTTTTTCACTTAGTTTGATAGATCTATTTTCATTTTTATTTGAAATTATGTAAATTTTTTTAAATTTATGATTTTGAAAATCTGTGGTTTCAAATGATAAACTATTTTCAAAAATAAAAAGATTTTCATCATCTATATTTTTATTGCTAAAATCTTGTTTAACTATTGAGTAAGTTTTTTCAGAAACTTTTGGAGGAGCGTTTTCGTTTAATTTAATATTATTAAATCTATTATTAGTGAATTTTTTAATATTCCACTCGCTCGCTAAATAGTGTTTTCCTTGTGTTTGAATTCCAGCTACCCATCTCCAACCAAGAGTATTAGATGCAGAGTCACCATCGTAAAGATGTTGCATAAAAAATTCTGCTCCTAATTGCCAGGGTAATTCTAATGTAAAAATCCAAATACTAGCAAACCACATTCTAGTATGATTATGTAAATAATTATTTTCTTTAAGCTCTGTTACCCAAAAATTAAAACATTCAATATTGGTTTTTCCATCTATTGCATTTTTGTAATTTTGGTTATCTTTATATTCTTCTCGAATTTTATTTAGCTCAACTAAGTAATCTGTCCAAACGTTTGGTCGTAATTCTAACCAACCCTTCCAATATGTTCGCCACAAAACTTCTTGAATGAATTTTTCATTTTTTGAAAAAGAAAACTTGCTAAGTGATTTTTCAATAACTTCTTTCTCGTTGATAACTCCATGAGTAATATATGGAGATAAACCAGATATATTTGATCTCTTTTCTGGACCAAAATCAAAATTTCTTAGTTTGGAATATTCAGAAAGATTTTTTTCTACAAAATTATTTAATCTATTTAAGGCCGCAGCCTTTGAGGCTTCAAATTTCATTTTGATTTATTTTGATTTTTTTTTCTTTAAACCAAGCTTGTCGCTATGTCTTAATCTTAAAATAACAATTGCACCAGCAATTAGAACAATTGCAATAGCTTCATAAACTAATGCTGTTGGATCCATTTCCTTACCTTGAAGAATAATAAATCGCGCTAAAGCAGTAATTGCAATTAACAAAGGAAGGGTAATACTAATTGATTGTTGGTTCCAAAAAACTCTTACCATTGCTAGCACTTCTAGGTAAAGAAACATTAATAATAAATCAGCTAAAGTTACCGATCTATTCTCAAACATTTTGTACATCTCTATACCGACTGCAATAACTGTGCTTATTAAAATGATAACCATTAAAATAAGCTGTAAATTTTTTGCTATTTTTTCCATTATTTATCTTTACTAAAAGGCAACCATTTTTCAAACACTGATTTTGAAGAACCTTCATAAGGAATTGAATAAGAATATGGATTCGGACTTGTTAATACTTCAATACCTTTTGAAAAAACAAATATAAATACAATCACAAAAACAAGAACCATTATTTTAAAAGGGTCAAAATTTTTTGTTTTAAAAACACTAGCTGAATTTTCTTCTGCTCTATGAAAATGTTTAAAGGTCATATACACGGCAAAGATTAAACCAATGTGAGCTAAAAAAAGACCAGTCCAACCAAAAACAAAAGTTGTGTATGAAAAAACATATAAACTAAAAACTGTGGTCCATATAAAGCTTAAAACTAATAAAATTTGCAACCTAACAGTTTTAGGAAGAGATCGGAGATCATTTTTACTGTCATCAAACAAAATGTTTGCTGTATCTCTCATCCAATTTTTAAGCGATTCCATGATCCTAAGATATAGCTTAAAATAAATTTAACAAACTATAAATTGTCCTAAAACTTATAAATATCTCAGTTTTTTCTTGTGATAATTAATAAATCTTTCAACATTAGATTTATTAAATGTTTTATTTTCTTCAAAAGAAACTTTTTTCATTGAGTATGCATTACTCTTTGTAATTCTAGATTGGATAGTAATATTCCCTTTGTATAACTTAAGTTTTACAGACCCATTTACCTTATTTCTTTTTTGATCAATAATTTTTTGTAACTTAAATCTTTCTTTTGAGTACCAATAACCATTATAAATTAATTCTGCATATCTTGGCATGATTGAATCTTTTTTGTGCATCGTTTCTTTATCCAATGTCACTGACTCAATAGCTCTATGGGCGTGAATCAAAAGTGTTCCGCCCGGTGTTTCATAAACTCCTCTTGATTTAATTCCAAGAAATCTATTTTCAACTAGGTCAACTCTTCCTATGCCGTTTTTTCCAGCAATAAAATTTAATTTGGTAAGAATGTTTTCAGGATTTAATTTTTTTCCATTTATTCCAACAGGGTCACCATTTTTAAAATTAATTGAAATAAAAGTTGGTTTATTCGGTGCTTTTTCAGGAGAAGTTGTTCTTTGGAAAATAAATTCTGGAGCTGAATTTTTTGGGTTCTCTAAAATTTTACCCTCAGTTGAGGTATGAAATAAATTATCGTCAACAGAAAAAGGGGGTGCACCTTTTTTATCTTTGGGGATAGGTATCTTATGTTTTTTTGCATAATTAATTAAATCGCTTCTAGATTTTAATTTCCAAATTCTCCAGGGTGCAACAACTTTTATCTTTGGGCCAAAATAGTGATAACCTAACTCAAATCTGACCTGATCATTACCTTTTCCAGTTGCTCCATGAGATACTGCGTATGCTTTAAATTTTTTTGCTACTCTTATTTGGTCTTTTGCGATTAATGGTCTTGCTATAGAAGTTCCTAATAAATAAACTCCCTCATAAATCGCATTACCTCGTATCATTGGAAAAACGTAATCTTTTACGAAAAGATTTTTTAAATCTTTAATTATGATCTTTTTAACACCAAATTTTTTAGCATTATTGATTATTTTTTTTCGATTAATCTCTTGGCCAATATCAGCAGTGTAACAAATGACTTCTGCATTATAATTTTCTTGAAGCCATTTTAGAATTATAGAAGTATCTAATCCTCCTGAATAAGCAAGTACAATTTTTTTTTTGTACATTTTAATCTCTAAGATCAACAGTTAAGTTTGCCGAGATAATCACTCTTTCTTTATCACCAGAGTAAGGTTGAGATCCGTGATAAAGAAAACTAGGCCATACCAAAAGTCGACCTTCTTTTGCAGTGAATAAATGAGTATCTTCTCTAAGATACTTTGAACCAAAATCATTTTTTGACGTAGTATTATAAGGTCTTATAAAATAGGTAGAACCATTTTTGATTGAAGCATCAGCGCCTACTTGAACATAGTAAACACACGACCAACTAAAACCATCATGATGATGTGGATAAACGATACCACCTTTATTATATCTAATAAACCACGATTCATTAATATTCACTTTATATTTTTTTTCTTGTTCACTTAGTTTATCTATAAGTTTTTGGTTAGCTATTTTACTTACATCTAAAACTGATTTTGCAATAAAATGAAAAAGTTTTTTTAGTATTTCACTATCTTCATTATGTAAATCATAATTGCTTTGATAAAGATTATGATTTCCAACATGATCCTTGTCTTTTAATTGACTATTTCCATCAGGTAATTTTTTTTCATATAATTTGAAAAAATTTAATAACTCTTCTTTAATTTGAGGGTGATCACTATTATGAAAGTCGCCAATATTTAATGGCCATAAATTATGAATATTTTTTACTCCATCATTCATCAAAATCTATGCACAACTTTTTTTTGCCAAGTTATAGGCTTTTGTAAATCCCAATAACGAATAATGATCTATGGTTTGTGAACCTTTCTCATTATAACCAGTAACCATAATTCTCGATCCTTTTTTCATAACTTTAACCATTATGTTTTCTTTTTTATTACTCGTCATCCAAGCAAAACCCTGTTGTTTAATGTCAAATTTAAATTTGTTATTTCCTGATGTCGCCAAAACAGAGTTATTCTTATTAAATTCATAGCCAGCGGTTGTACTTATCTCATTAGAAATTTTTTCATTTGGTCTGAAGGTAACGAACAATCTAGCATCTCTTTTATTTGTTTTTGGTGCCTGTAAAACTGGAGTAGATTGAGCAAAACAAACTTTTCCAGAACTTTCTTGAATTACTAATGTTTCCCAATCTTTGAACTTACCAACTTTTTTTATATCAGCTAAGCTAATTGTAATTGGAATAATTAAAAATAAAAAAGTGAAGATAAATTTTTTAGTTATGGACATGGATTAGGGTATTTTTGTTGAATTTTATTAATGTCATTTATTATATCGCTGTTTAAATTAACATTTACACTTTCTATATTTGTTTT